>JAKPCK010000012.1 GCA_029553295.1 Deltaproteobacteria bacterium
ATTTGCAGGGATGTGTGTAATTATAATGCCATATCCGATGAGTATATAGTAGACAGGGCCTTATGTGAGGGTTGTGGCGCATGTTATTTTCTCTGCCCTGCAGCTGCAGTGGAGTTTACCCCTCAACTTGCAGGTTATTGCTATACATGCTCTACATCAGGCGACCAGATATTCGTCTTTGCAGAACTGCTGCCTGGAGAAGAAAACTCTGGAAAGCTCGTTGCTATGGTGAGGAATGAGGCGAGGGAAGAGGCACAAAAGGCAGGAAAGGGGCTCATACTTATTGATGGTCCGCCCGGGATTGGATGTCCTGTTATATCTTCTCTTACTGGAACCCATCTTGCTGTAGTTGTATCAGAGCCGACACCAACAGGCGCCCACGATCTAAGGCGCATTGTTGAGCTTGCCCGTCATTTTCAGATTAAAACTGCCCTTGTAGTGAATAAAAGCGATATAAACCCCAGGTTTGTAGACCAGATGAGGCAATACTGCCAGGATGAAGGTATTATCTATCTCGGTGAGATACCCTATGAGGTAAAAATAACACAGGCGCAGAAAGAGATGAAGACTATCCTTGAATTTGCCCCTGATTGTGAGGCAAGCAGGGCAATAAAGGAGATATATAAAAAACTAACATCAATTTTGGAGGAATTATGAGTTCGGAAAAATTAAACGAAGATGCATTGCTGCAAAACAAACTTGACAGGATCCGTCATACCTTTATAGTCCTGTCTGGAAAAGGCGGGGTAGGAAAGAGCACGGTGGCTGTAAATCTTGCCCTAAGTCTATCCTTGAGGGGCATGAGGACCGGCATACTCGATGTGGATATCCATGGCCCAAGCGTTCCAAAGCTGTTAGGGCTTACCGGAATGAGGGTGGGGGTATCCGGAGAGGAGATTATCCCTTTAGAATTATACGGACATATTAAGGTAGTCTCCATGGGGCTACTGATAAGTGGAAATGAACAGGCTGTAATCTGGAGAGGACCCCTCAAGGCCAGTGTAATAAGGCAGTTTGTCCAGAATGTGGCATGGGGTGAACTGGATGCACTTGTTGTAGACTGTCCCCCTGGAACCGGAGATGAGCCCCTGTCCATTGCACAGCTTGTTGGGAAAAAGGCAAGTGCAATAATTGTTACCACGCCTCAACTTGTTGCCACAATCGATGTGGAAAAGTGCATAACATTCTGCAGGCAGCTTGAGTTACCCATCGCAGGTATTATAGAAAACATGAGCGGGTTCGTATGCCCCCACTGCGGCAAAGAGGTAGATATATTCTCCTCCGGTGGTGGTCAAAATCTCGCAATGGCCTACAATATCCCGTTTTTGGGGAGTATACCCCTTGACCCGGATATAGTAAAAAGCGGAGATGCAGAACAACCTTATATATACCTCTATTCACAGACAAAGACAGCCCAGAGATTCGATGAGATAGTAGACCGTATTGTAAGTTCAAAAGAGATATGGAAATCTGATACAGAAGTTAAGGCAAATGACATATCTAATTCTGCACCCATTGATGTTAAAACAAAAGATGACAATCAGGAAAAAGGAGGTAACGGCTTTATGAGATTTGCAGTTCCAACCTATCAGGGTAAATTATGTGCCCACTTTGGCCACTGTGAGGCATTTGCCATTATTGATACAGATAATAATGGCAATATCATAAAGGAGGTATTTGAAAACCCACCTCCTCACGAACCAGGGCTCTTGCCAAGATGGCTTTCAGAAAAAGGTGTCAACTGTGTCATCGCAGGTGGTATGGGGTCAAGGGCTCAACAGCTCTTCGCCCAGCAGGGTGTAAAGGTAGTAACGGGTGCACAGGGTGAATACCCGCGCGATGTGGTAGAGCAATATCTTAAAGGCACATTGCAGATCGGTGCGAATACCTGTGATCACTAAAGAGATACTGCTAGATATAATAGGTAGTATAGACAAGGATGCAACCGTAAAAGAGGTAAGAAGGGGTATCTTCTGGACGGTTGTGGTCAGTAGATTCTGTGGGCTTTCCTCTACCATGCTATGGGAACATTGTGACCAGGACACAAAAGAGGAAGGCCTTTTAAAATCTTATACCGATATGATGGCATCTGAACTTGCAAGGCTTTCTATTTCTGACAATATATCAGAGGCATCTTTAGGGGTTGCTGCGATAAACTCATTGATTGAAATTGATGATTCGAGGTGCATTGAAAAAAATGCAGGGGATATGCTGTTAGAAATAGGTGGAGACAAAAATGTCTCTGTTATAGGTCATTTTCCATTCACAGAAGATTTAAAAAAAGTGGCAAAGAATCTATGGGTTATAGAAAAAAGGCTACGACCAGGAGACTACCCGGAAGAGGATACAGAAAAATATCTGGGTATTTCAGACATTGTAGCAATCTCAAGCACCACACTTATAAACCATACCCTTGATAAAATTTTGAAGCTTTGCCCTGAAAATAGTATAAAAATATTATTAGGGCCTACGACGCCAATTACAGATGTTCTATTCAGATATGGAATTGACATTATATCCGGCAGCAAGGTTATTGATGAGTCCACAGCCCTTAAATATATCAGTGAAGGTGCAAACTTCAGACAATTAAAAAGAACTGGTGCTATAAAACTTGTAACCTTGATGCAGAAGGACATGCTAAAAAGAGGAGGAAATGAGATATGAACATTTACACCAAAAAGGTTCTTGAACACTTTAAAAATCCCAAAAATGCCGGGGTCATAGAAGACCCGGATGGTATAGGGGAGATAGGAGATCCTGATTGTGGTGATTTTTTGAGGGTATTTATAAAGGTGGACGACAACACGATAAGAGATGTAAAATATCAGATAAGAGGTTGTCCTGCCTCCATTGCCTGTGCCAGCGCCATGACAGAAATGGCAAAAGGAAAAAACCTCGATGATGCCATGATGATAACAGATGACGATATAGTCAATGAACTGGATGGATTACCGGAGTTCAAGATCCACTGCTCTGCCCTTGCTGCAACAGGTTTACAGAAGGCTATTATTGATTATTTTGAAAGATATATAAATAAGGCTCAATACAGGAAAATTAAAAGATGATATACAGATTCGATGGAAAGGAACCAATAATAGGCCAAAAGACATATGTGAGCGAGACCGCTATAGTAATAGGTGATGTTGAGATAGGCAGTGATTGTTACATAGGGCACGGGGCAATTCTCCGCGGTGATTACGGCAGAATAGAGATAGGAAATGAAACGGCAATAGAAGAGGGGGCTATCATCCATGCCCCTCCTGAGGATGTATGTTCCATAGGAAATGGGGTTATAATCGGACACGGGGCTATTATACATTCAAAGAGGATTGGCGATGGGGCATTGATAGGCATGGGGGCTATCTTGAGCATCAGATCAGAGATAGGAGACGGCTCTGTGGTGGCAGAGGGTGCAGTAGTAAAATTCAATCAGGTAATAGACAGATTGATTATGGTTGCCGGTAACCCTGTAAGAAAGATAAGGGATATTAGACAAAAAGACAGGGAATGGTGGGAATATTCAAAAAAATTATATGTAAATCTGGCCCACAAATACATAAAATTAGGGATGGAAAAGGTCCGGGCTTAAAAAAATGGGGGGGTCATGAAGAGATATTTTTTGTTTTTAATAGCATTTGTAGCTATAACTGTATGGTCAGCAACTATCTATGGGGGAGATGACTTTGAGCCTATAGTCTCTACCCGGTGGCTGGAAAAAAACCTCAATAATCCATCTATTGTTGTCCTGGACATAAGGGGTGTCCAGGAATTTAAGGAAGGTCACATACCGGGCTCTGTAAATCTTACCTATACTGCATGGAGGACAATGGATAAAGACATGGACTGTCAGCTTCCACCTGAAGACGACCTGAACGATACCATATGTTCAATTGGCCTCCAAAAATATGCAAATGTTATTATAGTAGGTAAATCAGACACAGAAAAAGATTGTGTTAACATGACAAGGGTGGCATGGACTCTGAAATATGCAGGCATTAGATCTCCCGGTATCTTAAACGGTGGTTTTAATAGCTGGATAAATGCTAAATTGCCTGTCTCAACAGGGTGGGAGAAGAGAGAGAAAGGTAAACAAAAATGCAAGCTTAATAAATCTGTAGTGGCGACAAAAGAGCACCTGATAGAGGTTATGGATACTGCAGCCATAATCGATACAAGGCCTGAAAAGTTCTTTTCAGGAAAAGAGCCGGATCCAAAATTAAAGAAAAGAGGCCATATACCAAAGGCAATAAACCTGCCTTATTCTCTTATATTTAAAAAAGATGGCACCTTCGAAAATAAAGAGATACTTCAATCTCTGGCCTATAGAAAGGTTGGTGACAATAAAGACCGGGAGGTAATTGTCCTGTGCTGCAATGGACAATATGCATCTTCCTGGTGGTTCGTATTAAGCGAGGTGCTGGGTTACAAAAAGGTATCAATATATGACGGTTCTATGGAGGAGTGGTGCAGGGATGAAGAACCACTTGAAGTTGAACCACAAAAAGGTAGGTGAGTAAGAAATGTCGCATAAAGGTTTGCAATACATCTATGGGCCTGTAACGTCATATAGGTATCGTAGCCCAGCTTCTACAGAAGCTTGGCAATCCACCTAACATGGGTATATGTGTAGCCTGTTTTGAGAGGGATGTAGCCGGGGCACTGGGGCTCCACAGGGCAGCAGTTGTCCAGTATATGAGGCCTGAGATTATAGGATTTGTCTTAGGGTCTCTGATTGCTGCCTATATATTTAAGGAATTCAGGGCAAGGGCAGGCTCTGCACCCATTGTCAGGTTTATCCTTGGCGTCTTTGCCATGATCGGAGGGCTTGTATTTTTAGGTTGTCCATGGAGGGCTGTACTTCGCTTTGCCGCTGGTGATGGCAATGCAATCTTTGGACTACTGGGGCTTATTGGCGGTATCTGGTTAGGCCCACACTTCTTGAAAGGTAGGTATAATCTTGGACGAGCGCAGGCAACGCACACAACTGTAGGATGGCTGATGCCTCTCACTATGCTCGGCTTTCTGGTTCTAATGCTCATATTTCCGCAGATTCAAGGACAGAAGAAAAATGGTGTGCTCTCTATAGTATACCCGGTTTCATGCATGTACCTCTTTTTGTCTCTCTCATAATAGGTCTTTTCATAGGGTTTTTAGCTCAGAGGAGCAGATTCTGTACAATGGGAGCTATCCGGGATTTCATTCTGTTCAAGCAGACTCATCTGCTCTCGGGTTTTATTGCCATAGTTGGAGCAGGGATTTCACACAATTTTGGACTGGCGAGTTCACCTGACGGTGTTGGACCCTATGGAATACCTGCCGTTATCATTGGTCTCTTAGTATGTCTTTTCATAGGTTTTACCATGAGAAAACAGGTTGCATAAAAGGAAGGAGGGATAATTATGAGTTCAATAGTAGATGCCAGAGGACTTTCATGTCCTCAGCCTGTTATCTTAACAATGAATGAAATTAAGAAGGTGAAAAAGGGTAAGATTGTCATCCTTGTGGATACAGATACGTCAAAGGAGAATGTGTCTCGTGCTGCAATCGCAGAGGGCTGGACATTGAAGGGTGTTGAACCCGAAGGAACAGGATACCGCATCAGTATAATGAAGGATTGAATTATGGCACTTTTTGGAACTTTAAGAAAAAGCAAACTTGAAAACAAAGAAAAAGAAAGGATTGATCGAGGCTTTTTTGTATTTGAAAATACGAGTGAAGTAATTCAGGCAGAAAATATTTTGAAAAAGCATGGCTGGGCAATTCGGGTTATGGGACTACCCCCAGAGATTCGCACAGGATGGGATCTTGTCATCGAATTCCCTATTATCGAAAAACTGAAAATTATTAAGGTACTGGGGGATGCTAAAATTCCACCTCTTCAGGCCGTGCCAGTTACAAGTCCTTTGCTTTAACCTGTTGACATTTTTCAGATAAAGGATTTCGGCACATACCTTATGATTAAGGCAGCCAACATGAAGCTTACCCTCGATAAAGATTCTTTAACTATTGTCAATATATCTGGAGGAGGCTGCCCTGAAGTGCCGTATCTGGCTGAGGAAATGATAGGTAAGAATTTGAAAAATGCACCGAGTCCCCATGACATAGGGCATACACTTTTCGGGTATGCCCTCCATCTGGCGCATGAAGAGGCAAAACGAGTATGCTTGCATTAATAGGGACTGTTCCAGATAATAACTTTCCACTGGTTGCAGGAAATGTAACTCTTGAAAATAAAAAAATCTGTATCAGTGGAAAAAAGGTTTCTGTAAATAGAGGCACCCCTACCCTCCTTGCTGCTACAATCAAGGCTGCAGAGTCTCTGGGTGAGCAGATGCCCTTTGCCTTTTTGATAGGTGATATTGGACGTGGTGATGGCAGTAAAAAACTTTTTCAATATCTTATTGAACATCTCAGGGATACGCTTTTTCATACCATTACCTTTCGTTATGTCCAGCCCATGGTTGACTGGCAGTTCAGGATTCTTGAGGTGGTAAGGGAAATAAGTCCAATTCCAGTTCTCATTGCAGATGCAAGCGCTATGTATATGGCAAAGATGGCGGGGCAATCAGCAAACTTTGAGCTTTTTACCCCTGATATAGGCGAGCTTGCATTTATTGCTGATGAGATGGCACCACACCCGTTTTACACAAGGGGTTTTATCCTCCATGAAGAAAACCGTACATAAGAATTGATTGCCAGGGCTTATAAGCATGGAGATGCTTCGCGCTATATGCTCGTCAAGGGAATTATAGACTATATAGTAAACAGTGATGGCATACAGGGTATGGTTGATGCCCCTGTTGAAGAATCAAAGGAAGCTATAGGCGGTACAGGTGACACCCTCACAGGCATTGTATCTGCCTTGAGTGCCTCTGGTATGCATATTAAGAATGCCGCTATCCTGGGAGCTAAGATAAATCGAATGGCCGGATTATATGCCAACCCCACCCCTGCCACACAGGTGATGGAAATAATCGAACATATACCTCAAGCACTAAAAACATGTATGACAGAAAATCCATGACCCTATGCGTCAAGACCCGATGTATTAGCCCCAGATATATTATGGTTCCTTTAACCAGGCATAGTAGCCATCCATCAGATACAGGGCTGCAAGAGGATTATGTCCTGTTACACGGTCTTTCACCGCAAGGACAGTTGAAGGTGCTTTGGCATATTTAAAAAAGAGTGAATCGTGTCCCACACAGAGTCCGAGTAGTATATTAAAATCAACAGATTCTTCGTTTGCCATCATTGCCTGAAATATAGGGTTGCACATGGATTCGTGTTCACCTCTAAAAATCTTCTCTTCATCCTTTATACCTATCTTCTCTTTGGGCACACATCCTGCCTTGCATATAATGGATACAACCTGAAAACCCTTTTTCTCATAAAAATTTGCCACTTTTTCCGCCTCTTTTGCGAGTCCGGCACAGAAGGCAAGTCCGATTCGGTTGTAACCCATCTTTTCTGCAAATTCTGCAATCTCAAGTATCCTCGGTTTTACAGGATGCATGACATATGGCTTCTTTTCTCTGCCAATATAGCATTCTCCCTCCTGAATGGAAGCCAGGCGGACAAATTCGTAGTTTTCTGGTAACCTGTATTCATTTAAGGCCCGGGCAAGTATCTTTTGAGCTGATTTCGTGGGGCATCCTTTAGACGGTAGTCCATCTAACTTCACACATGCCCTATCCCTCAATGGAACATTACACTTTGCACACTGAATTTCAACGCTTTTTATTTTATGTGAAGATTTCATTTGTGATACCTCCTGAAAATTAAATCTCTTTTGAAAATAATAACCTATTTACATATCTTTGAGAAAAAATTTTTCAATTTTTCAGTGGATATTTTCTATCAATTTTTTTATCATCTTCTATTAAGTATAATAAAAAACTACATGACCAATTTAACATTTGACATAGAAATATGTATATCCTGTTCTGATGCAGCCTGTCTGACAAAATGCCAGCACATATCAATACAGAGGGATGTTGCCCATAAGGATATTTTAAAGATAGCCCGTGGTGAAGACTCACCTGTTCTGCACGAATGTGTAACCTGTTATGCCTGTGAGGAATACTGTCCATATGGTAACCATCCATTTTATCTCATTGTTGAAAGACAGGAGATGCTTGGAATATCACCGCAGCCCTCACCCCTTATAAAAAGGGCAATCAACATTGGCATTCCCTTCAGGGGAGAGCCGGATATAAAAGAAATAAACGGTCCTGTAATAAATATTGGAGCCTTTTCTCCGCTTAAACACTTAATTGAGGGAAAGCTATTTGAAGGGCTTACAGTTATTTCTGATGATGAAAGAAAGATGTTCCATTATTTCTGTCAGCTCATGTATCTCCATTATGGAAAGATATCCATTATAAAAGAAAGGTTACCCAATATAATAGCCAATATTGCAAAACACAAACCCACAGAGGTGATATGCTTTCACGATGAATGTTACGGTGCTTATACGTCGTTTTGCAATGCCTATAATATTGATGTCCCCTTTAAACCTGTCCATCTTTTTGAGTTTTTATATAATCGTCTTACAGTCCTGAAAGATACTATAAAACCCGTTGGACTGAGGGTGGCATACCAGAGACCGTGCTCATCCAGACTAAGTCCTGATAAGCATAAATTTGTAGAAAAAATCTTTAAACTTATAGGTGCAGAACCTGTAAAAAGAAAATATGCTGACGAAAATGCCCTATGCTGTGCATTAACAATTCAGGGTCAGAAAAAAGAGGGCTCAAGAAAACGCGCACTGGAAATACAATATAAAAACATAGAGGATATGAAAGATTCCGGGGCAGAGGTCTGCGTTTTTAACTGCCCTGCCTGCTATGATACATTGAGTGAAAAGGTAAGCCAGCATGGCATAATACCAGTATTTATGAGCGATTTATGTAGATATGCAATAGGAGAGATAAATTTAGAAAATAAAAGGTTTATAAACAAATATGGATGATATATACAAGACTCTTTGCAGAATTGTAGGAAATGAGCACTGTTCTAATAGACCTGAGGAATTATTTATCTACTCCTTTGACCTGGGTACTTTTGAACCAAAAAGACCTGACTATGTAGTTGCACCAAAATCAGTAGAAGAGATTCAGGCAATAGTCAGGCTTGCAAATGAAAATAATATACCTGTTATACCGTTAGGAGGAGGCCTCTCCCTTGCAGGACTTGCCGTGCCATTGAAAGGCGGTATTATTATTGACCTGAAGCGCATGGATAAAATTATAGATGTAAATGAAAAGGCAAGATATGCCCTTATAGAATGCGGCGTGTCCCAGGGGCAACTCACCTCCTATCTCGAACAGCACTACCCTCACCTTACACATTCAGAGCCCGGGGCTCCACCTGCTGCCACCATGGCAGGTAATATCATGATTCACGGTCAGGGAGACCTTGCACATCCTTATGGTTTTACTTCGGATATGATATGCGGGCTTGAGGTAGTGCTTCCCCATGGAGATATCCTCAGGATAGGTTCAAGCGCCATAAATGCAGGCTGGTTTAGCATGCACCCGCTACCTGATTTAAATGTATTTCTTGGTTGGTATGGGACAACAGGGATTATAACAAAACTCTCTATAAAACTATTTCCTGCAAAAAAGATAAGAGGTTTCGGTACGTTAGTTGTAGAGGATGAGGACCTTGTTCCTGAGATTATTTACAGAATCACACACACCCAGTTATGCGAGGACATCATTGCCTTCAGTCGTGCCATACCGCCTTTTGCCAGCGGGCTCCACCACATAACAGTAAACATTGGTGCAGATTCAGAAAAAGAGCTTGAATTCAAACAGGAAATTATATGGGATGACGTCCTCGGTGAATACATAAGACAGGATTTTGCCGGTTATTTAGGGTTTAAAAGAGGTCTTGAAAGACCTCAGGTATCCAAGACATCGGACTACAAAAAAGGTGGTGGCTTTGAATATGTAGGGGGGATTATGCCTGTTGAAACATATCCAATATGTTATAAAAAAGGAAGGGAAATATCAGAAAGGCACAATATACCCTATACAGTCACTGCAAGGGTGATAGGTGCGGCAAATTCCATGATGTTTGCATGGACTTACGCATTCAACAGGGCTGAACCTGAATCGATAAAACAGGCGAGAGAGGCGCTCCATGAAACAGATGGGCTTGTTTTAGAATTAGGGGGTGTTATCTGGAAACCAGGTGTTTACGGTCAGAGGCTTCTTATGGAGAGGCTCGATCCTGTCACTAAAGACCTCATGAAAAAGATAAAAACACTTCTTGACCCAAAAGGTATTATGAACCCCGGAAACTGGGAGATTTTTTGATGACACTCAATAATTTCCCATACAAGGATATAATACACCGTTGTTTCAGGTGCGGATACTGTAAATTCCCTGTAAACTGGACAGATGTGAATAACTGCCCTCCCTATGCGAGATTCAGGATGGAGTCATACTCCTGTGGGGGAAGGCTGTGGCTCATGCGGGCATGGCTCAGCGAACAGCTCGAATGGTCAGAACATCTTGCTGAGATACTCTATGCATGCACCACCTGCAAAAACTGCGAAATAAAATGCCCTTTAAGGTTCAGTGGCGACATAGTCAATATGGTTATTGCCTCAAGGGAGGCCATGGTAGAAAAAGGAACTATCCCAAATAAGGTGAAAACCTTTCTTGAAAATGTTGAGTTATACGGAAATCCATATGGTTTGAGTAAATCACGGCGTGCATCCTACTTATATGACAGTGTCGAAAGATTCAAAAGGCATGAGTATTTACTATATATAGGTTGTGCTGGCTCATACGATGATAGGGCAAAGAAGGCAGTTTTAGCCTTAACAATTATACTAAAAAAGGGCGGTATCTCTTTTGGGATACTGGCAGAGGATGAAGTATGTGATGGAAATGAGGTAAGAAGCCTTGGAGAACAAGGCCTTTTTGAGATGGTTGCCCAGCACAATATAGAAATGTTTAAAAAAAATGGAGTCAAGGATATAATTACCTTTTCACCCCATGCATACCATGTTTTTAAAAACCATTATCCTGCTTTTGGTGGCAATTTTAAAGTTTATCATTACACCCATATCCTATACCAATTGCTAAAGCAAGAAAAGATAAAACTAAAAGACTCTTCAGGATTAAAAATCACCTATCACGACCCATGTTTTCTCGGCAGATGGAATAGAGAATACGAGATACCAAGGAAGATTATAGAAAAAATGCCCAATGCAGCGATTATAGAGATGGAAAAAAACCGTGACGCCTCTTTATGCTGTGGTGGTGGAAGCGGTAATTACTATATTGACCTTTTAGGTGGAAGCCCGGATAGCCCTGCAAGAAGAAGGATACGAGAGGCATATGAAGTAGGGGCGAATGTGCTTATAACCGCCTGTCCAAAGTGTCTCATAATGCTCAATAATGCAGTAAAAGAAGAAGAACTCGAAGGTCATATTGCTGTCAGAGATTTATCTGAGATTGTTCTGGATGCTTGCTAAAAATAATAAGCATGCTATAATTGAAAGAGGTTTAAGATTTTATGGCCACAATACTTGTTGTCTTCCACACACAATCAGGCAACACGCATAAACTCGCACAGGCATGTGCACAGGGGGCTAAAGAAACAGAGGGCATTACTGTACTCCTGAAGCAAGCAAAAGAAACCCTTACAGAAGATATAAAAAATTCCAGTGCCATAATCCTTTGTTCTCCTGAATACTTTGGCTATATGGCGGGTGCGATAAAAGACCTGTTCGACAGAACCTATGACGCATTAAAGGATGATGTAAGGGTATATAAAAAACCTTATGCCGTTGTTATAAGCGCAGGTAATGACGGCACAGGCGCACTCTCTCACATAGAGCGTATATGTAAGGGGTACAGATTCAAAAAGGTGCAAAATCCAATAGTATGTAAGGGGAAGGTAACAGAGGAAATGCTGGAGAAATGTTATGAACTCGGCAGAACTATAGCAGAAGGGGTAAAGGCAGGGATTTTTTAACGAAAGGAGGGATTATTATGGATGAGAAACAGGAATCATGCGTTAAGCCTTCAAGGGGTCCCATAGGCATCCCTAAGGCAGAAGCACCAGAAGTACAACAAAACATCCAGAAGGAGGTGTCCATTATGATGGCAAGGGTAGGTAAACCAGCACCTGATTTTGAGGCAAGTGCGTTTATAGACGGCGGTTTTAAAAATATCACACTATCTGAATTCAAGGGAAAATGGGTGGTCCTTTGTTTTTATCCCGGAGATTTTACATTTGTCTGACCCACTGAGCTTACGGCAGTTGCCGTAAAATATGAAGAAATCAAATCCCTTGGCGTTGAGGTTCTTGCCATGAGTGTGGATAGCCGCTTTGTCCACAAAATCTGGCAGGAAACCGAGCTTTCTAAGATGGTACCTGGAGGTGTACCCTTCCCTCTCCTTACCGATGCAGGCGGTATGATAGGCAGGGTCTATGGTGTATATGACGAAGAGGCAGGTGTAGATATAAGAGGAAGGTTTATTATTGACCCTGATGGGATTATACAGGCTATGGAGGTTCTTACACCACCTGTAGGCCGTAATGTGATAGAGTTTATAAGGCAGGTTAAGGCATTTCAGCATGTCCGTGCAACCGGTGAGGCCACACCCTCTGGATGGCAACCAGGCAGGGTAACGCTCAAACCAAGTCCCGAACTTGCAGGCAATGTCTGGAAGGTCTGGAAACCTGAGATGGCTTTTTAGCAAAAAAATATACCACAGATAACTCAGGGTCCTTTTTTAAGGGCTCTGAGTTATTTTTCCCCACTTTAACGACTTCCCACCAAATCCTTCCCCTAACCCACTCAAAACACTGACCCTTAAGGTAAACTAACTCACCCCCCATGAGAAAAAGCTCATAGAAGAAACAAAGGAAGAATACCCCATCTTCGCCACAGACAGATCCAGGGCATAATCCAGAACAGGGGGTTTAATCTTCAGAAGTAACCTATCCCATACAGTAAGACTGAGATTAATTAATCCAGCTCAGGCGATATAAGACAAAGTTAAAATTGATTAATTCATGTATGAGTCTATAAGGAGGGGTGGGGATGAGCGGATACGGTAGGTAATATATGGGGGAGGTTAAATGTCCAGAAGAACTTTTTGGAAATTTTAAATTTCACGGAAAATATCTATATATATCCTTTCTATGCAAAACCCTCATAAAAACTATCGTGTTTTCTCTTATCTCTATTCCTATCCTATAGTCACCAATTTTTATCCTGTAGTATCTTTTATGGCCTCTGATCTTTTTCAGTCCACTAATCTGAGAAATATCCTGCATATTCGGAATCTCATTAAAAACAATGGCTTGTATCTTCTCTTTCACCTGTTCGGGAAGGCTGGATAGATCCCTGATAAATGTCCGTTTGTATAGAGTCTTCACTATTTTGCAGAAAGGACTTTCTTTGCATCATCGAGGGTTAGTTCTTCATCATCTTCTACCTCTTCCATAGCCCTTCCAAGCCCTATATCGAGCAAAAGTTCCTCTATCTTTTTAAATATGTCATAGTCCAGCACAACCTTTGTAACATTTCCTTTTTCGTCAACTATGTATTGCTTTGGAATCTCCATATGCCCCTCCTATCTGTGATTTAATTATATTCCTATAACATCGATAAGTAAAGATATGATTTTTCTTGAAAAAAATGTTGATTTTGCATAATAGAAAGAGAGGGGCGGTTATGAAAACAGAAGAAAACAAAAGGAATCATTTCGTTTTCTGCAACAATGAGAGACATCCCAACGATTTAGGCTATAACACTCCAAAACAATTGCACTCTAATGAAAATCTCACTCAGGTAGATAGGGGTTATACGAACATATCAGCTTTTTTAAAATGACCGAGCTAAAAAATAGCCTATTAATCTAATGGAGGGGAAATGAGCATGAAATATTTTAACTCAAAACAGGTTAAAATCTTAATTGGCGGGCTAATTGTTTTTGTTTTGATAGGTCTATTTCCCCCATGGATACAATATGTGGATTTCGGAAGCTGTGAGGCGGGAATTCTACCCGTCGAAGTCAAATATGGGGATCTTACAGTCTTGGAGATGGGGGGGGATGGGGGGAAATTCTCCCCGCCGAAGATAGAAAGGCCAGTAGGATATGGATCTATTTTTTTGCCTCCTATGCCGGGACAAAGCAAAAAAGTGCTAAATTTTGATGATAAGTTTATTGGAGTGAGATTAGATATACATCGTCTCTATATTCAGTGGCTTATATTGATTGCACTGACCTCCTGCATCTTGCTCCTTGTGACATCGCCAATGAAGAAGGCAGCATCTGGTGTGCAACCAATAGAAAAAGTCGCATCTGGTCAGAAGCTAATCATCTACTCCATCCTCGTAAATTTGCTAACAATAGGGCTTGTGGCGGTGTTCGGCGACATCGCGAGTCTCGTATACATCGTCGCAATCGTCATGTCCTTCGTTGGCATGTTTCGCTTAGCGAGTGGCCTAGGCTATTCCACCGCTGCAAGGATTCTCTTTGTAGTCCTTTTGGTGATCCCGTTAGTTGGGCTCATAACTTTGCTGGTTCTCAATTCGCGTGCAACCAAAGCGCTGCGAGAAGCAGGTTACAAAGTGGGGTTGTTTGGTGCGCGGCACTAACGTATAAAAACAACAGGTTCAAAAAATGACAAACAGCAAAATTCCTAATGAACGTGAAATTATACTGACTTATGAACTCATAAAACTTCAAATTGGAACAATTTCAGATTTACCGCCAAAGCTTCAAGAAGCGGTTGCCTCTTTCTATTATCATGTTGTTAGAGTAGTAAAAGATCCAGAAGCTATATTTTTCAACAATGTTTATATGCAAATTGAGAATTATGCTGATATTGTTTCAATGATTGAATATCTTCCAAAGATTCTTGAGAGCATTAGAAAAGTAAATAATGATAGCGATAAAGCTCTTTATGAACTTTTAGTAGATCTATTAGTCGATGTGTTATTATATTTTCTTCCAAAAAAAATATTATTAGCCCCTCGTATAATAAGAAAAACATATTTGCTTACAGCAAAAAAGAAGCTTGTTGTAATTCCAGGACTTGCAAAACTCATTTTAGAATTGGAACAAAAAGATATTGAATTGGAAGATTTAGAAGAGGGATTGGGTGAAAATCAAGTGGATAATAAAGAAAGCTTTAAGCAAGTATGTAAAAATGAACAAGAATTTGTTACACCCCCACCACAAATAAATAAAATAGAAAACACAATAACTTGGAAGGATTTTTCAAATATAAATAACAGGATCACAGAATTAAGAGAAAACAATGCATCAATTCAAGAGATCGAAAAAGAAAGAGATTTGTTTTTGAGTAGAATTTCAAAAGAGAATAACCCTGAATTATATGAAAGAGTTGAATTTATCTTTGATGAGCTGATTTATGAGATGAAATGGAAAAATAAAACAGGCATTGAGGCTACAAATAAAATTACAAATAAAGAAGAACATAAGAAACAAGAAAAATATAGTAATAATCACTATACTACACCGAGAATAATTGAAGTTACACCAAGAGTAATTGAAAAAAATGAAATGATTGGAGAACTTAGTTGGAGTGATCTGAAAAAAGAAAATGAGAAAAAAGGCAGCACATTAAAAATATTACTAACGAGCTGGTTTAGAAAACCAGGGGGCTTTATTATTTTTATTATTGTTGGAGCAATGTTAGGTATATATTTACCCTTTCCAAAAAGAGATATTTTTTTTCAGGCAAAAAAGATGCTTGAATATGGTTATTTTTTCACTTTCATGTTCAGTTTTATTATGTGGTTTATCATCCCAGGGTTCTTTTATCTGGTTAAATCAAAAATGGAATACAAAAGAATAAAAGCCTTTTTTGCTGGAATATTTACAATTTTGTTTTTTATTATCTTAACACTATATTTAGGTGGTTTAGCAGATCGGCTGATATTTAATAAGAGTATGTCATTTTATGAGTATAAAGATGTAAAGGAAATTCAAGATTATACTTATCCATTAAAAAACGAATTGCTGCTAATTAGCAAAAAATGGGATGAAACATTTAGTAAATTAAATGACACATCTGTAAGTTCTTATAGGAACAATATACAAATATGCGATGAGTTATTAAAATTAAATGGCGAACGTACCAGCAAGTTTTCTGAATTTAGGAAAAAATATATGCCTTATTTGCAGAGATATCTGCCAGAAAAAATCCAAAAATATGAGTTATTCTTTTCATTGGTTGAAAGACACAACTATTTGATTGATAAAGCTTTCAAAAAAAGAAAAGAGTATTATCAGGCTATGTTAGAAAAAAAGCCATACAAAGAAACAATAAAATTAGCTAATGAATCTGATAAAACGTTCGAGGAAGTGGAAAGACTGGAATTAGCAATCACAAAAATTCAAAAAGAATTAAATGAATTATTAAGAAAATAAACTATTAAAAGTTGAAGCATTTTATTAAAATGTTTTTTTATTTTTTCAAAATGATTAAAGAAACAGCCCGCATAGCACAAATAATCTTATTTGCCTTGGTTTTCTTTGGATTTTTAATTTTGACACCAAAATCTTTTGCTGAAGAAAAGGCAATCAAAGGATTTGATGGGCTTTTATATTATGAAAAAGATAGTATAAAAAAGGAAGACGGAAAAGTTAATGTCTGGTTAAGAGTTAAAGCATATCCAACTTCCATTAAAATGCATGCGCATATAGATTGTAAAACAAGCCTTGTTAGTATTCCTGTTGTTTGTAATATTCAGGGTTGTGAATATTCTAATATAATTTTACCCTATGAAAATTCTGTTCATATTACAAATACGTTTTGTAAAATGTCTATTATTGATGAGATAATTGATGATTCTACTCTTTTAATTCTTATTATTATTGCTTTTATAATAGATACTATAAACTCGTTTTTAAGGGCAAGCACACATGGATTTGAAACATATAGTGAATTTCTATTGGGAGCGCCCCTAATTTTCCACACATACTTTCCTTTTGTAGTCTTTTTATTAGTTATAATAATGTGCATTGCAATACTTGGCTATGGGATTTACAGTCATGGTTTTATCATAGGAATAATAAGTTGTGTTATACCGTGGATTGCAGGAAAAATAGTAGGTAAGATAGGATACAAGCTTTTAATAGGATAAGATGTAATAAATTTGAGAGGACTAATATAAGTATAGCGCAAACAAAAGGAGAACAATGCCATGAAAAGCATTATCGGCTTCTTTATAATAGTATTTATTTTTATCTCTCCAAGGCTTACCTCTGCCCAGTCAGAGGTTAACGACTGCATTAATTATTTCAACGCAGGTAATTATGGGATAGCAATTTCAGTTTGTGAAAAAGCAGTTAGGCTTTATCCAAAAAATTTAGAGGCCCATCTCTGCCTTGGCAAAAGTTATTATCAGGTCGGTGAGCTCGATAAGGCATTAAAAAATATGAAAGATGCTGAAAGGCTTGTTGTAAGAAAAGATGTTTTGGCTGCCATTTATTATAACATTGGTTTGATTTATGATAGAAAAGGTGAACTTGATAACGCCTTGTTTAATTACAATAAATATCTGAGTTTAAGCAGGGAGCTAAAAAACAAAAGAGGAGAGGCAGTAGCCCTTAATAATATTGCAGTAATTTATGATAAAAAAGGAATGCTTGATAAGGCCTTAAAATACTATGAACTATCTTTAAAGCTTGAGTACGATGAAAAGGGCAAGAACCCAATATATAACAATATAGCCGCAATTTACAGTAAAAAAGGTAACCATAAAAAGGCAGTAGACTATTTTAAAAAAGCTATAGAAATAGGTGAAAGAGTGGAAGATTATCACGGCGTTGCTATAACAATGCTTAATCTTGGTGATACTTACAGAATAATGAAAAATTATGATAAAGCCCTTGATATGCTCAATAATGGTTTAAAGAAGATTCAAAAGGTGGGTGATAAATTCTGGGAGGCAGTTGCATATGAATATCTTGGTTTGCTTTACATGGATAGAGGAAACAAGGGTTTTGCAAAAGAGTATTTCACTAAAGCATATACACTTTATAATTCTGTTGGCGCAAAAGCAAATGCAGAGAATATAATTTTATATCTTTCATCAAATAAGTTATAAAGAAAAACTCCCGCTTAATGAGAGATCGAACTATATTGGTAGTTTCGGCCTTAAATAAAAATTAGATTACTTTATCTTGCACAGGTTTTTATAAAAGACTATAATCTCAATAATCACTTACCCATTTATCTATCCAGGGGGTCATATGAGGTCTATAAAGCCCTTTTTATTCTGTATAATTTTCCAGCTTATCATTTTA
>JAKPCK010000035.1 GCA_029553295.1 Deltaproteobacteria bacterium
CCAGGAACCGATAAAATCAAGATACCTTTGAGTTATTACTTGAATTCCACCTCTTGGCTCAAGCGCCTTACTCCTGTCAAAATTTTTCAACAAATTATTTATAAAATCATCGAAATTTCCTTTATCAAAAGGATTCTCAAAAGTCTCAATTATCAGATTTTTTGCCTGCTCTCTATTCATATTGGTTTTCCTCTATTATCTTTTTGATAACCTCATAAAGTTCGGGAATTTTCTCCTTTACGACCTTCCAGACTACAAGGTAATCAACTCCGAAGTATTCATGAATCAGGATATTTCTCATTCCGACAACGCTTTTCCATCTAATTTGAGAATATTTTTTTCTTAACTCTTTTGGAATACGCTTGCTCGCTTCCCCGATTACTTCAAGACTTCTTATGAAGGCTCTTTTAAGTTCTTCATTTGTTATAAAATCTTCATAATTTAAGTTTTCGCATCTGTTTATTAAATACTCACATTCAGTTTTTATGTCCATCAAATAGTCTCTTATTTCTCTCTCATACATAAACTACCTCTTGCAAAATAATTTTCCCTATGTATGGCTTAAGGGCAGATTTCATAACAAGATCGGTTTTAACTTTTAATCTTTCCGATAAAAAATCTTGGAGTTCAATATATGTCCACAGGTCAGGTATCTCATAGAAATCAACGAGTATATCGAGGTCACTTCTCTTTTTCTGCTTTCCTTTTATATAAGAACCAAAGATTCCTATCTCTTTAACTTTATATTTTTCCTGAAGTAAGGGTTTCAATTCACTTAATCGTTCTTTTATCTCCTCAATTTTTCTCATGTTCATCACCATCTAAGTAAAGTGATAGTATAACTTCCCTTTTCCCTTCTGTTATAGCAGAAGATTCAGCGTAATGGCTTTTAAGAAAGGCGAGTGAGATTTCCCTCTGGAGAACGCCGATTACTTTTAAAGGATTTTGAATATCTCTTTTTAGTTCATTTAATCCTTTAAGGGTTTTCTGAACTGTCTTCTTTGGTAAAGAACCTTCTTCAAGACGGTTTATTACTTTTTGGAGATATTCTTCCTGCTCTTCGGTTAATTGTTTGCTATTTTTTTGTGTTGCTTTTAGAATTTTCAGGAGTTCGTCGTAACTGCTTCTACCAGCCCGCTTGCGGGTTTCAAATATCTCCTCAATAGTAGCATCAAAAAAAGCGCTCTTATTTTTATCAAGGAATTCATAGTAATTTACAAGAGGAAGGTTTGCTCTTTTTTCATCTGGCGGACTTTCAAGTGTTTTTGCAGCACTTAAAAAATCAAGTTCAATGATTTTTTCTTTGTTTGATAAAAAGAATTTCATAAGCCTTCCTTTTCTGAAAAACGTAAGCAATGAATGGGTGGTGGCAAAATCTTTTAAATCTTCAGAAAATGTTTTTGATGAGCGAGCCTTTTTTGGAAGACGCTTTATTCTCTCAAAAAGTTCTGGATTTTTATCACGAATCTCTTCTATGAATCTTAAATATTTCAGTTCACTTTCTTCTTCCTCATCTTCTGAAATAGTTTTCTTTGAAAGGAGTTTGTCAAACAGTTCGTGAGAAGATACTGGCTCACCTTCTGTTAAAATCGCTGAGTCGCCTCCAAGTAAAGTTAGAAATGCCTCTATTTTTGAGCGTGCAATGTTTGTGAGTTCGATTTCGGAGTCTGCCTGTTTTGTAGGGAAAAAGTTAAATGTATAAATTTTGTCAAAAGGTGTATCTATACGGTTTATTCTTCCCACTCTTTGCATCAGCCTTGTTGGATTCCATGGTATATCATAATTGATAACGATATTTGACCTATGAAGGTTAACGCCTTCGGAAAGAACCTCAGTTGATATAAGAATTTTGTAGTCATCTTTTTTATTTCTTGCCCGTGCATCAAAATTTTCTATCACTTTATCCCGGACACTCTCAGATGATCCACCATGAAAGAGTAATGCTATACTGCCCAATTCTTTATTTATATTTTCAGCAAGGTATTCAGCTGTTTCTTTTGATTCTGTAAAGATTATAATTTTTCTATTTTTGAGAACAGGGTTATGCTTTAATTCATAAACAAGCTTTTCAATTTTTGGATCTCTTTTTATATTCTCCCACATTGACTTTATCCGTTTTAGGATTTCAAAGTCATTTTTTAAATCCCTCTCAAATTCAGGTCTGAAATCTGAGCTTGCATATCTCTCCGCTTTTCCTTCATCAATTAGCCTCTGAATCGATTCATCGTCTCCCTGTTCCAGAAGTTCAAATATTTTGTTGATGTATCCCTTGCTTATGTATACATTTCCTTTTTGATATTCGTCAATAAACATATTGTAGGAATAGATGAATCTTTCAATGGTTTTTCTAAAAGCATAAAAACTGCTTTCAAGCCGTTTTACAAGGAGCACTTTCATAAAACCGCCCATGTTTTTTTGTGATTGCTCCTCAAGTGGTTTAACGGGTTTCTTTAAGTAAAGTAATGGCATATAACGGGCATATTTGAATTTCTGAGTCACTAACTGAACAGTCTCCATGAAGATTTTGTCTTCATCGGCATTTAACTGATAATAAAAAGGTTTTGGGTCTAAAACTTCTGGAAATTTAACATTGTTTTTCTCTAAATCCTCTGCAAAATATTTTTCAATCTCTGTTCTTGTTCTTCTAACCATCAAAATTTTTAAAACTCTGTCTCTAATCTCTTTTGCATTACCTTTTGTTATTTCAAGAAACTTATTATAATCTTTCTGACGGTCAACTTTTTTTAACCTTTCCTCAAGTTTTCCAAAAAATTTTTCAAGATCTAAAACTCCCGGGATTGTGCTTTTTTTGGCATTCTGGAAGAGTTTAATCTGTGCAAGAATATCTCTTGGAGAATTATTATAAGGAGTGGCAGAGACTAAAATTACTCTTTTCCCACGACAAATTTCAGCAATGTCTTCATAGCTAATGGTTATTTCTGTCCTGAAGCGGTGTGCTTCATCTATGATAATATTTGCATACTCTCTCTGTTCTATTGACCTTTTTGCAGAATCAAGTTTACCAATTGATTCGAATTCAGCTGGAATATGAAAATCGGAAAAGACATTGGGCCATGAGCCCGGGTTATTTTTATTGAGAAGTGCAGGGGGAGCAAGAACAAACGTTCTGCCATCAAGCTGTCCTGCAAGCATTGCAGCAATATAGGTTTTTCCAAGTCCTACCACATCTGATATGAAAGCTCCTCCATATTCTTCCAGAATTCTTTTGGCATTTAGTACTGCCTGTTCCTGATATCTGAATCTTTTGAAATCCTCAGGTAGATACTTTGTAAATACCTCATCTGTTCTTGATAATTCATCCTTGAAATACTCATATAAAAATTTAAGATAAAGCTCATATGGAGTGATATTCTGATTAAGCCAGGTTTTTTCATTTATTGTATGAATATATTTTTCGCTAACATCAACAGCATTTTCCCATAACTCATCAAATTTTTTCTTTGCGAATTCATAATCGGAAGCGTTCTTTAACTCCACATTAAATTCAAGACTGTCTACAAGTCCAGACTGACTAAAATTACTCGACCCTGTAATAACCCTTCCTATGTCTCTATCGCCTTCTTTAAATGTCATAATGTATAGCTTTGCATGAAGGTTTTGAGAGGGATAAGCCCTTATTTGTAGTTTCCCTTTTTTTATCCATTCAATAAACTTTTGGACACCCTTTTCAATTTCCAACTTATCCTCTGAATCAGCCATCTCGTTTACTACTGAATTTTCTATCTCCTGTTTAGTTTCATAGTGGGATAGTTTTTTATTTGTAGCTTCTTTTATTAAATCGTAAGTTGACCTTGATGTCCCTATCCCAACAAGAATTCTTGTCTTATCAGTTTTTTCTAATGCATCATAAATAGTATGAAACCCGCTTACATAAAAATAGGCAACCAGGCAATCAAAAAATGAACAGTCCTTTATCAATTCTTTGAATCTATCTTTAAGTGTTCTACCTGGTTCGTTGACTATAAATGTTAAATCTAAAGGTAACTGTCTGTTTTCAAGCCAGGTATAATTTAGTTCCGGATATTTCTTTTCCTTTCCCATAATTATCATTCCTTGCCTTTTTTAGAAAAATATTTTAAATGGGTTTAATGATCATGGGGTAATTATAAAACAATATATATGATAAGAGGAAGAAAATAACTCAGGGACTATTAAGGTTATTTTTGAAACCCAGGTATTGTCAAATATCCGTGGCATGGGTTACCTCTTAGTGGTTTTAAACACAGTTATTATACTAACGAACCCCTTTTTTCCATTATATCTGAGCGGTATGTCATTTTACAGTTTAAAAATCCTTCTTATAATAAATTATAGCCTCTATTTCTGGTTCTAATTAGAACACCCTGCAAATCAGTATGGGGAAAGCCCGATTATGCCAATGTCACTAAAGTTATAAGTTGCCATACATGGCATCTTTTTTCCCCCTGTAAAATTGCTCCAATTTGAATTTTCATCATCTGTAAGAAGTATACCTCTGTTTTTATTACCTTGATAGCTTGTCCTTCAAATCTTCGGGATTGACAGATGTCCATCAGGCAATATCTCTGCTAAATGTTCATAGGTTTTAATGTGTTAACTCTTCTTCAGCATGAAGGATAATTGCTCTTTAATTTCATATTAACTTAACTCTTTTTAAGCCACTGCTTTTTCTGTTTTTGTCCAGACAGGCAGAGGTTCCCCTGTTGCCACATGATAAAGTGTTTCTGGGGCAATGTCCAGACCATCAGGCCAGCACAATGTCCCGATTTCTCTGTTTACATAAAACTGTTTGAAATATTCAATATCAGTGAAGCGGCTAAAAACTCCACCCTTATGGATATACACTGATAAATCAACAATTCCTTTTTTGCCATCTTTAAAAATAAGCTCAAGTTTATAACCTTCAATATACTTTGCATCTATAATATCATAATTCATTAGCCCTCCTTACTTTAATGGTTCTATTGGAAATAATGGTTTATGCTCTTTTGACAATTGCCAGTTCTTTAATAGCTCATTTTTATGGATATCTGCCCATTCTATAACAAGACCCAGTGCCCTTGGTGGTAAATATCCTTCCAATATTGCAAAATCTTCAATCCTTATAACTATAGAATAGTTACCATATCTTGCATGGAAGTGTGGTGGATTGTGGTCATCATAATACATAATTATTACTATACCAAAAAATCTACTAATTTCAGGCATTGATAACCTCTCTTTGCCCTGACATCATGAAATATCTTTTTAATATGTTTAACAGAAATTTCACTGTAATACTATTTTTTCTAACATAAAAAGTTGTTTTATTGTCCTCATCCTAACCCCCTTTCTTTCTGCTTTATTATATACTCGACCTTTCCATAGCCTCACCATAAACCTCAAGACAAAGCTCTATAGCCTCATTTATCCTTTCCAACAGCTCATCAAGTGACCTTGCCTGAGTGTGACATCCCTTTAATTGAGGCACTTGAGCAATATAGTAACCTTCTTTATCCTGTTCCATGATAACGGTGAACTCTCTCGTTTTTCACCCCCTGTTTTTTCATTTTACATTAAAAAATCCGTTCTTTCTATAACTAAAATATCCATTTTTATAATTATGACATGCCCTTTAAGCATCACATACTATAACTTGAATACTGCATTTAAAAGATGATCTATTTTTTATCGCCTCTTTTGACAAACTATCCTCTACCTTACTTTTTTATTTTCAAGTATTTTCCCTGCAATCTAAACTGTTTTCTTTGGTGAAATTGGTGATATGTTTATACGGACAGATCAAAATTATATAATAAAAAGATATTTTTTTTAATAAATATTTGCTATTAGGCACAACAAGACAATATTTTATACACAGGTTATGTTTTCAATGGGTTAAGGTGGTTCTGGGATAAACCGGTAAAGCCGGAAGTATGAATAGAAAAGATAAAGGCTATTTTTTTATAACCTTTTTAACATAGACATCCTCGTCTTTTATGGTCATGATAAGGGTCACCTTGTCGCTAACCTTTATATCCTCAATAGATGCCTTTTTCCCACCCACTATAATCTCTGTATGTTCATCTATTACGCCACCGTTTATATATTCTTGTTTACCCACAACCTTTTTGACAAGTATTGCCTTGTCCTTTGGCTCCATTATTATTACCTCGCCTGTAATGGTCTTTGTGCCCCTATCACCGGCAAAGACGTAATAAGGCATAATAATACATACTGTAAGTGCAATGCACAAAAGACGCAGCATATCAAGACCTCCATTTTTTAATCTATTATACAATATCTATGAGTTATGGCAAATCTAATAATAAAGACCATTACAGATTATAGAATAAAGGCTTATAAAACCCAAGGCTCAGCTTTTGCAAGAGGGTCAGTCTAACATTATGTTTTGAAAAAAGAGATGAAGATGGTAATATTATTGTGAAAGGAGGCATGTAATGAAACCAGTTGAGGTTATAAAGGATGTCTATATGATAGGTGATTCCGGGATGACCGACTCAAAGGACTGCTCTGTATATCTTATTGATGTGGGTGAACTGATCCTTATTGATACGGGAGCAGGTGATAGTGTTGATAAGATTGTAAAAAATATCAGCGTATTTGGATTAAATCCAGAACGCCTCTCTACAATCATATTAACCCATTGCCATATAGACCATGTAGGCGGTGCAGAGGAATTGAGGAAGAGGTTCAATGCCAGAATTATCATGCATGAAAAGGATGCAGATGTTGTGGAGAGAGGGGATAAAAGGATGACCGCTGCATACTGGTATGGTGTTGACTTTAAACCTTTGTCTGTTGATATAAAGATAAAAACCAGAGAAGAAAAATTAATCTTTGGTGACCATGAGGTCGTATGCATCCATACCCCAGGCCATACCCCTGGCTCTATCTCTGTCTATACAGACATAAATGATAAAAGGGTGCTTTTCGGTCAGGATATACACGGCCCTTTTTTACCTGATTTTGGTGCCAACATGTCAGACTGGAAGAGGTCTATGGAGGCGCTTCTGGCCTTACAGGCAGATATACTCTGTGAAGGACACTTCGGGATTTTTCGTTCTAAAGAGGCAGTTAATGATTATATCGAACGTTATCTGGAAGAATACGGATAGTTTTAAAACCCAAAATCCTGTATAAGCTTTAGGAGGCTATTAAGAGTATGAGACTTTTTCCAAAGGTCTCATGTCTCATTTCCAGAATCTCGGCGTAAAGAGCACAAGAACTGTATATACCTCGAGACGGCCTGCAAGCATGAGAAATGAGAGAAACCATTTTGCTGTCTTTGGCATATGGGCAAAGTTCTCTACAGGCCCGACATCCCCTATCCCAGGCCCCACATTTCCGAGGGTTGCTGCAACAGCCCCAATAGATGTATCTATATTAAGGCCAAGAAAGGTCATAACAAGGACACCGGCTATAAAAAGGAGCATATAAAGGGCTATAAAGGCTACAATGCTGGAGACTATATCCTCAGATACTGTCTTATCTCCCACCTTTACCGGAAACACCCCTCGTGGGTAAAATAGTTTCTTTAGTTGATTGCCGAGGAATTTAAAAAGGACATATATGCGTATGTTTTTGATAGAGCCCCCTGTTGAACTTGCACAACCACCTATAAACATTAATAAAAGAAGGAGGAATTGGGTGGCAAAGGGCCAAAGCTCATAGTCTTCGGTCACAAAGCCTGTTGTTGTAATTATGGATATTGTCTGAAATAGTGAGCCCCTTATTAGGTTTTCTGAGAGTTCTGCGCCGTTTATAAACCTCACGAATATAATAACAAAGGTGGAGATAGCAATAACGCCAAGAAAAAAACGTAATTCAGGGTTTTTTATATAGTTTTTCAATGAACCCTTTAGTGCCCAATAGTGGAGATTAAAGTTTATACCTGCCATGAGCATAAAGAATATAATAACATACTGGATATACATGGATGGATATGCTGCTATATTTGCATTCAATGGTGCATATCCCCCGGTGGCCAGCGTCCCGAAGGTTACACACAGTGCCTCAAAAAAACTTAAACCGCCCAGCATAAGGAGGACCGTCTCTAATACAGTGAAGAGAAGATAGACAAGCCAGAGCAGCTTAGCTGTTTCGCTTATTCTCGGGGATATCTTATCCTTTGTTGGGCCTGGCGCCTCTGCCTTGAAAAGCTGAAAGCCTCCCACACCGAGCATGGGTAGTACTGCCACGGCCAGGGCAATAACCCCCATACCTCCGAGCCACTGGGTCATGTTTCGCCAGAACAATAGACTTTTGGGGACCATTTCTATGTCCGTAAGGATTGTTGCCCCTGTGGTTGTGAAACCCGACATGGTTTCAAAAAAAGCGTCTGTTAAAGAAGGTATAGAACCCGATACCATAAAGGGTATGGCACCTATAAGAGAAAAACTTACCCAGCTCAATGAGACAGCAAGAAAACCGTCTTTTGCAGACAGCTCTGAAGGCATGGGGATTAAACGGTTTATTATTATACCCAGTATGGTAAGCCCAGCTGATGTAAAGATATAGATAAGATGTAGCCCATCTTTATAATATAAAGAGAATGGAAGCGGCAAGATGATACATACGCTGAGTATCAACCAGAGCCTTGACAACACATAGAAGACATTGGATATCTTCAAGCTGCCCTCACCTTGAGAACCGATCCTCTATGGTGTGAATAGCCTGGGGGAGTGCAAAGATAATAACCCTGTCCCCTGGTTCTATTATGCTGTCACCGTAAGGTATTAAAACCTCATTACCCCTTAAAATGGCTGCAACCAGTGCCCCCTCCGGGAGTTTCAGGTTTTTTAACATCTTGCCTGTATATTTTCCCTCTCTACTCACCTTTAGCTCTATTGCCTCTGCATCTATCCCGTGAAAAGTGGCAACAGATAAGATATCACCCCTTCTTATGAAACGTAATATGGCATTTGCTGTTGCAAGACGGACATTAACAGTGGCATCTATGCCTATTACAGGCATAAGGGGTAGATATGCCACCTTGTTTACCAATGCTATGACCTTTTGAACACCAATATGTTTTGCCAAAAGGCAGGCTATTATGTTTGTTTCATCGTCTGATGTGACGGCAACAAGGGCATCCATATTGAGTATACCTTCCCTTGCGAGGAGGTCAATCTCTGTTCCATCAACATTAAATACCATAGATTTTTTCAAGGTGCTTGCTATCTGTTTGGATTTTTCCTTGTCTGATTCAAGGAGGTTAACCTGTATATCCCTCTCTTCGAGATTTTTTGCCAGACCCATCCCTATCTTTCCCCCACCGAGTATCATTATCTTTTCAAGGGTCTTATTCTGCTTGCCTGTCATGGCAAGAAGCTCAGAAAGGCTCTCCTTTTTTGTAACGACAAAGACCTGGTCATTCTTGTTTATGTATTCATTACCATCAGGGACTATTGTGTTATGTCCCTTGGATATGGCGACAATCCTAAAGTTTTTCCTCTGTTCCTGCGTCCCCAGGTTTTTTAGCTGGACATTCAGTATGGGTGAATCTGCATCGATCTTTATGCCTACCATGAGGATCTTTCCGTCCTCGAACTCTACTATCTCTGATGCAATAGATCTCATTAGAAGGCGGGTAATCTCTTCAGCCACCTCGTCTTCCGGGTGTATTAAAAGGTCTACCCCCAGGTCCTTCATAGTAAGGACAGATGTATTGCTGTAGTATTCAGGGTTTCTGACCCTGGCTATCTTACGTCTCACACCCATCTTCGATGCTATCATACAGGCAAGGAGGTTGACCTCATCGACGGTTGTAGCTGCTATAAGCATGTCAGCAGATTCAATGCCTGCCTCTCTCAAAATACTCTGGCTTGAGCCATTACCGTTTATAACAGAGATATCAAGAACAGCTTCTATCTTTCTACATTTTTCATTGTCTGCATCGATGACGACAAGGTCGTGTTTTTCCTGGGAAAGGCGTGTTGCAAGATTAAAACCAACTTCACCGGCACCTATGATTATTATCTTCAAACCAAAACCCCTTCAAAAATCTATGAGAATTGTATAACCCTAACAAAAATATCTCCATGTGTCAATTTGGTAAATATTATATCTACAACCTTATAAAAACGCTAAGGTTTCTAACGACGTCCCTCTATAGGCAGGTATAAGCTGTAGACAAAGACTATTGGGTTTAAAATCCAAAACCTTACCCGAGTGTGAGGGATCTGTCCAGAATAAGACTGATTTTGTTCACATATAGACCAAATAAACCAGTTCCAAGGGTCTCACGGATGTGTCACAGGGTTAATGGAGAACCTCTATGGGCTCGTATTTGGTCCCTTGAAAAGCTGGATAGATGCCGGCAGCTATACCAACAAGTATGCTTATAAAGATGGATAGGGATATGTTACCAATATGAAGCAGGAAAGGGAAATCCCCGAAATAGTCCACAATAACCGTAATAAGACAGCCTGCCAAGATACCTGCTGTCCCCCCTATCAATGCAACTATTACTGATTCAGAGAGAAACTGGAGTATGATATCCTTTTTCTTTGAGCCCACCACCCTCCTTATGCCTATCTCCATCTTTCTCTCTGCCACAGATAAAAGCATGATGGCGAATATACCGAGCCCCCCTATGAGAAAAGATACAGTGGATGCTATTATGGTGAGTACAGACACGAGCCTTATACCTTCTTCCCTTGTCCTCAATATATCATCTAATGTGAATATGGAAAAATCATCCTTTTGCCCCTCTTTCAGGTTGTGTATCCTTCTTAAAAGATTTCTGACCTTTATCTTCATATCAGCGAGGTTTACCCCGTCTTTTGTCTGGAGATATGCACCTTTTATATAGTCTATATTGCTATAGCGTCTCATAAAGGTATTCAAGGGGATATATACCTGCAGGTCCTGGTCCTGACCTGCAAAGTCAACGCCCTTCTCCTCTATGACGCCGATTATCTCTGTAGGTGACCTGTATATGAGTATATATTTGCCTATAGGGTCTTCTGATTTAAAAAGATTATCATAAACCTTAAAACCAACTACAGCCCTCTTCTCCACGTCTGTATTGTCCTGTTCTGTAAAAGGCCTGCCCATAATGAGACCGATGTTTCGCACCTCAAAAATATTTGCCGATGAGCCCATTATACTTACCTTGAGGGTGTTTTCCCCGTATCTTGCAGGGTATGTGGTGTCGTAAAAGGGCACTACCTCCTGTATCTCGGATAACCTCTCCTTTAATATCTTTATGTCCCTGGGTTTTAATGTCTTTGCCTCTGCAAACTGCCTTGCACCCCTCCCTGTTACAAATACAAGCCCTGACCTTAAGATTATGAGATTCTTGCCGAACTTACTTATCTCACTGTCTATCTTGAGCTTCATACCAACGCTTATGTTTCCAAAGGCAACAAGACTCATGACCGCAAAGAGTATCCCAAGGAGGGCCAAGGTCATCCTCGCCTTATGGACAAAGAGATTCTGTATGGCTATCTTGATATAAAAGTTGAGTGTATAAATCATCCCCTTATGGCCTCGATAGGCTCTATCCTGCTTGCCTTTAAGGCAGGCTTAAGGCCTGATAGGGTCCCTGTCAGGCAGCTAAAGAGCATGGCAAATATTACAACCTTATATGAAAACTCCATGGGTATACTGAAAAGCCTCTCAAAGACCCCCTCTAACAAAAGACTGAGCAAGACCCCTATAATACCACCAATGAATGTTATAAAAATGGATTCAAAGAGAAAAGACAGGAGTATACCCCTTTTTGATGCACCGTATGCCCTTCTTATACCGATATCCTTTTTTCTCTCCTGTATGGTGAGATAAAACAGGTTGGCAAGGACAAAGCCGCTCACCACAAGGGCAACTATTGATGCTGTCCCGAGAAAAAGAAAGAGTGAGCCGGATATGACACTCATAAACTGGAGGATATCTCTGGAACTCCTTATTGTAAAATCATCCTGGTCCCCCTGTATGCCGTGATTCCTCCTCAATACACTTTTTATGTCCTCTATGGTTTCATCCACATCCCTTGAGGTCTTGACCCTCAGCACACCTAAGTATCTTTTTTCATTGGAGAGTTTAGCTGTCACCGTTGAAAGGGGCATTATAACCCTGTCATCTATATTGGGACCCCCTGCTGCACCGCCCTTTTCCTCCAGGACACCAATTACCCTGACTGGTAGTTTACCTATAGTTATGGTCTTGCCTACAGCATCCTCACCCTTGAACAGTTCATCGTAGACCTTATAGCCGATTACGCATACGGACTCTACATTGAGCACATCATCCTTTTTAAATACAGTCCCCATCAAGAGATTCCATTTATAGGATTCAAAGTAGTTTTCTGTTGAACCTATTATATTGGTCTGCCACTTTCTGTCTTTGTATCTGAGAGTTAGATTCCTGACAGAGTATGCCTTTGTTATGTCGTATACCCCATTTATCCTCTCAATAGATTCAGCATCCTTATAGGTAAGGGTTGTGACCCTCTCCCTTGCCATCCTCTGTCTCTCGCTACCACCAAAGATCATTATTGAATCTGGACCAAGGGCCTCAAATATCTCGTATGCCTTTTTATTCGCACCATCGATGGTTGTGATTATAATGCAGATAGACAGGATACCCAGGGCAACACCGGATAATGAGAATATAGCCCTTACCCTGTAATAAAAGAGGATCTTAAGGGTCTCCTGTAAAAACTCCCTAACCTGTGATATCTTCAGAGATAGTCCCATCCTCAATCCTAACAAGCCTCTTTCCGAATTGTGCCAGCTTTGGGTCGTGGGTTACAACTATTACTGTCTTACCGTCATTGTTGAGCATGCGGAAGAGCTCCATAATCTCGTTGCCTGTCTTAGAATCAAGGGCGCCTGTAGGCTCATCAGCGAGGATAAGGTCAGGGTCGTTTATAAGTGCCCTTGCTATGGCAACACGCTGCTGCTCACCCCCTGATAGCTGGGAGGGCCTGTTGTGAATCCTGTCTGCAAGACCGAATTTTGAGAGGAGTTGTCTTGCCTTTTCCCTGGGGTGCTTTATATTTTTTTTTGAATAGACAATGGGTATGAGGACATTTTCTATTGCATTGAGATAGGGGAGCAAGAAAAATTGCTGAAATACAAAACCAATATGCTCGTTCCTGAACATGGCAAGGGATTCATCATCGAGACCGTCAACACTCCTGCCCATAAAAAAATACTCCCCCTCTGTCTGTTTGTCCAGGAGCCCTATGATATTCATAAGGGTTGTCTTTCCTGACCCTGATACACCCATGAGTATCACGAGTTCACCGGCTTCTATGGACAGGTCTATGCCTTTTAGTATAGGCAGTTCCCTCTCTCCGATAAAATAACTTTTTTTAATGCCTTTAAGGTTGATCACTTTTTAGGACCTGATTGATTCTTTTTGACAACAGGTATGGTTATACGTTCCCCTTCCCTGACACCGGAGATAATCTCTGTGAATCTGTCATCCCTTATACCTATCTCCACATCCCTTCTCATGGGTTTTTGTTCGGTCTTGACATAGACCACATTCTTCCCCTCTTCAAAGCGGACAGCACTATTAGGGACGACAAGGACATCCTTTTTTTCCTCTATGATAATCTTTACATGGGTTGTCATCTCAGGCTTTAGGAATACTGTATCCTTCGGGTCTATCTTAACAATGGCAAGGTAATATACTATATTGTCCTTTATCTCAGGCTGGGGATATATCATGGATATAGTGCCTGTAAACAGCTTTTTTCTATATGCATCCACCCAGTACTCCACCTTCATCCCCTTTTTCACACGGCCTATATCTGTTTCATCCACATATATCCACATCTCGAGCTTTGTGGGGTCTATAATGGTTATGAGGTTTACTGCAGACAGACCTGCAACAACTGTCTCCCCTTCCTGTGTGGTCACCTGGGATACATAACCCGATATAGGGGAATATATCCTGTGATAGCTGAGAGATACATCGAGGCTGTTCAGTTTCTCCTTTGCCTCTTTTATCTTTGCCTTTGAGACCTCTATCTGTGCCCTTGCCACATCAAGCTCCCTTTTCGCCTTATCCACATTGTCCTTTGTGGTAAACTCCTTCTCGAGAAGCCTCAGTTCCCTTTCATAGTTGACCTTGCTGTATGCGTATTGTGCCTCTTTTGCCTCCAGGTCCTTTTTCTGCTCCTCAATCTGGGCCTCCAGGTTCCTCTTTTCTGCAAGTTTTTCCCTGTCATCTATCTTTGCAATAAGTTCACCCTGTTTAACATAGTCACCCACCTGGTATTTAAGGTGGGTAAGAACCCCTGTTGCCCTTGTGCCTACCTTGACTATGGCCCCTACCTGGGATTTTATTATCCCTGTCTGCTCTGAAAAGTGGACCACATCACCTTTTTTTACTGTATATATCTCTTCACCTGTTGTTTTGGTCCTATTTTTCTTGATTATAAGACCTGAAAAGATAGCTGCTATGATTACTATACCTATGAGACCAAAGACAATGTATCTCTTTTTCATTTCCATCCTAATATTCCGTTAGATATGCCACTTTTTGGAGATATGCCAGTGCATTATTCGCCTGATATAGAGAGATAACAAGATTCTCTTTTGCCTTTGTAAGGTCCCTCTCTGCCTGTAACAGAGAGAGTATATCGCCCTTGCCAACCCTGTATTCACCCAGGGCCTGTTCAAAGTTTGTATCTGCCTCCCTTAAAAGCTCATTATAGAGCCTTACATTCTCTATGCTCAATTCATAATCCTTATAGGCCTTTGTTATCTCAAGCCTTACTATCCTTTTAATCTCCTCGAGTCTGTATCTGGCGGCAGCTATGTCGCTGGATGCTGCCTTTATATTGTAATATCTACCTACACCGTCAAAAAGGGGGTATGTGATGGTTAATCCAAAGGTATCCTGCCTGTTGTTGGGTATAATGGACTTATCAATCCTTGACTGCTGTAGCCCTGCATCCAGTTTGGGATACCATTCGCTCTTCTTCTCATTATAGACCATATTGAGTCTCTCTATCTCCTTCATCTGATAGGTTATATCAGGCCTTGACTTAAGTGCCCTATCCACAAGGCTATCAATGTCCTCTTTGGTGCTGGGGCTGGCGAGATTCCCTTCCACATCAAGCTTTTCATTGGGTCCATAGAGGAGGATGGAGTTTAGGTCCTCCAGTGCCTTTTCAAAATCCTTCTCAGAATCAAAGAGCTCTATCTTTGAAGAGGTTAGTCTCACCTCTGCCTGGAGGACATCACTTTTTTTGGCTACGCCTGCCTCATATCTTGCCTTTGTTAGTTCGAATATCTTCTTGCTTGTCTCGTATGCCTCTCTTCTCTTCTCGACAATGGATTTTTTACCCAGGGCAGTATAAAAGGCTGTCTTGATATTAAAGAGTATATCCGTCTTTACTGATTCGAGCCTCTCTTTTTCCCTGCCCACTAAAGACACCGATGCCTGACGCCTTGCATACCTCAAGCCGCCGTCGTATAGTCTGTAAGATAGCGAGCCAGTGGCATTATACACATCGTTTCCTATGCTGCCTGTTGTCCCTGCTCCCCTCGTCGTTGAACTCGAGCCGCTGTTTAGGTATCTCGTATACCCTGCCTGGATATTTGCCTGGGGAAGATATGGGTCTAAGGTAGAATTATATTGATATTCTGAACTCCTGATTGTCTCTTTTTGCTGTTTTATAGGGAAAGATACCTCAAGCCCCCTTTTTATTGCCTCATCCAGGGTTATTGAGTAAAGGTTGCCTGCTATTAATGATAGAAAAAAGCAGATGGTTATCAGGATTTTCATTTTCATTAAGAAAAATGCCGAGGATCGGAATTGAACCAATGACACGCGGATTTTCAGTCCGCTGCTCTACCGACTGAGCTACCTCGGCACTGACTCTATTTTAAACATAAGTGAACATAGTATGTCAAGAGTTTATAAAAAGTCTTGGTCAGCCCTTGTCGATGTTTGTTCTTGTCTTATATCTGCCATGCATGTATACTTATTCGTCTTTGTTTACGGAGGAATTATGGATATAAACATGGATAGATTCTTTAACCCCTCATCAATAGTTGTTTTTGGTGTATCTGACGCACCGGGAAACTTAGGCAGGATAATCACAGGAAACCTGGAGCGGTTTAATTTCAAGGGCAATATATATGCCATAGGACCATCAAGGGGATATGTGGGTGACAGGGAGGTCTTTACAAGCCTTGATGATATAGAGGATACCCCTGAACTGGCCGTAATCCTTGTCCCTGCTGCAAAGGTGCCGTCAATACTCGAAGATTGCGCAAGAAAAGGGATCACCCATGTTATTATTGAATCAGGGGGGTTCTCAGAGTTCTCCACTGACAGGGATGCCCTTGAGAGAAAAATCAGTAAGACAGCAGAGATATACAAAATAAAAATAATAGGACCAAACTGCTTCGGTATTATAAATATTGATGCAGGTGTTGTGTTGCCTTTTTTTATCCTTAGTCCAGATTATATGAGGTCTGGCAGGGTTGCCCTCATATCCCAGAGTGGGGGTATATTCTATGATACATGTATGATAAGCTCCTGTGAGAATATCGGTCTCAGTAAGGTTATAAGCATAGGCAACAAACTCTTGATAGACGAAAATGTATGTCTCCAGTATCTCATCAACGACCCTGCTACACATATAATAGGTCTATATCTTGAACATTTCTCTGATGGGATGGATTTTATGAGGCTTGCATCCAATACTGACAAGCCCATTGTCCTTCTCAAGGCAAACAGGGGTAAGACAAGTCGGGAGATTGCCAGGTTCCATACATCTGCCCTTGCAGGGGATGATGAGGTGGCAAAGGCTGCTATGAGACAGGTAGGTGTTACAATGGTGGAGAGTTTTCAGGATATGCTTAATTGTCTCAAGGTCTTCAGTCTTGAGCCTCTAAAAGGGGAGAGACTCGCTGTTATATCCCGTTCAGGGGGGCATAGTGTCCTGGCTGCAGACAGTGTAGAGCGATATGGGTTCAGGCTTGCAAGATATTCAGATAGTTTCCTTGAATTTGTAAAATCTAAAAAGCTCAATGTCATAAGGGCAACAAACCCCCTTGATGTGGGTGATGTCTACGATTTAAATCTATATACAGATATACTCAGGGCAGCCCTCATGGAGGAGGATGTGGACGGGGTTGTCTTTATAGTAACCTATAGTTCTGAGAGCGATGGAAAAAAGGTCCAGGGGTTTGTAAGAGATGCAGCAGGGCTATCAAGGGCATTCAAAAAGCCTGTTGCCTTATCTGTCATTACCAACAGGGATGAGTGGTTTCCCCTTAGGGAGGCTGCAGATTTCCCGATATTTTCTGACTGCGACTGTGCCATATGGGCATTATCCATGTCTTTAAAACATCACAGGTCTATTAAAAGACGAAAGCCCGATAGATATACAAAAACATCCATTGAGGTAAAGATAAAAGACCTCCAGATACCTTTATCACAAAATAGAGGGTCATCTTCTGTATTTGAGATGCTTAAGGGATACGAACTCCCTGTGGCAGAATACATGGTGGCAGAGAGCGAGGACGAGGCCATATCATACGCATTAAAGATAGGCTTTCCTGTAGTATTAAAGGATGCCTCTTTTGATATCCTCCATAAGACAGAGAAAAAAGGGGTAGTCCTCAACATCGGCGATAAAGATGAGCTTGTAAACAGGATAAAACAGATGGATGCTAAGAAATATCTAATCCAGAGGATGTGTCCACCGGGCATAGAGGTTATAATCGGGGTAAAATACGATGAGGTTTTTGGTCATATAATCCTTTTGGGCCTGGGTGGTATCTTTACTGAGCTCATAAAAGATAGGTCTATCAGGGTAATCTCTGTTGATGAAGATGATATAGGGGAGATGATCAAGGAATTGAAAGGGGCTGCCTTACTTAAAGGTTTCAGGGGTGCGCCACCAGCAGATATAGATGCCCTCAAAAGGATAATAACCAATATCTGCCGAATGGTTCAGGATAATCCATCCATAAAAGAGCTCGATATAAACCCTGTTATTGTCTACGAAAAAGGAGAGGGTGCTGTTATAGTGGATGCAAAGATGAGATTGATATAGAGACCTCTTTACCCTTTGCTGGCATACAAGACCTATGCAGGGCATGCAGAGGTCTTGTATTGAAGAGATTAATCAACGAGTTTTTTTAGCTTTTCTAATGTAACCTTGATCTGCCCTTCCCTTTCCTTTAGGGAGTTACGAAACTCTCTGTGGTGTGTCCTGACTATCTCTACTTCAAGATGGGACAGGTATCTTTCAATAATATTGATAAGCATTTTTACCTCTTCTTTATCCATCTCAAGGGTTATCATAATAACCTCCTTCCAAGGCTTTTTTGATTTATGCCTTTATTTTTTTATTTTCTTATTCTCTTATTAGCACAAATTTCTATTTTTGCAACAACTGTATTGATTATATTCAGTTTATAAGTGGTATTTTAGTATGAAGCCTTCTATCTTCCCAGGAGGTTTTTAGCCTTAATATAATACCTTATTGGTCTTGATTTTTTATAATAGACATTGCACCGGAGCTGTCTTGCACCAAAGCGGTTCTTAAATGTCTTTAACCCCTCCAGGTGTGCACTTGTATTGAAGTCAAACCACCTGTATTCACAGCCACACAGATTTTTCATTATCTCAAGAAACATGAAGTTCATAGGTCTTTTTGGTAGATACTCCTCAAGGACTGATGCATGCCAGCAGACCACATGCTCCCTTGCATAGAAACACAAGGCACCGGCAATGATACGCTGGTTATGTAATACCACCCATAATTTTATATAAGGTGAATTAAGCCTGTATATAATCTCGAATAACCTCCAGTCATAATTTGACAGTGCCGTATCCCCCCATCTTTTAAGGGTATCTTCATATACATGATAATATGCAATCCAGTCATCTAAACTATCTGCCAGCCTTATGGAAAGACCCTCTTTTAAACCTTTTTTGTATGAGCACCTGTGGCCGTGATAGCACCCTGAGAGTATATTGTTAAAGCCAAGGGTCAGGTCTACAGCATGGTTATCATCATCCTCCAGTTCATATAGGTCTAAAAGCCCTAAATCAATAGATAAAGGGTCATAGGGATTCCATCGCCACACAAGGTTTTTGCACCTCTTGTCTATATATCTTATCAAAAGTAGGGCATGTTCCCTGTCTATCCCATCCAGGGAAATCCAGTTTCCAAACTGTCCATCTGCAGTAAGAAAATATGTCTTTGATAAACCCTTTCTCAACTGAACGCTAAAAGGTATCAATGCCTTCTTGTTATCAGAGAATATGGCAAGCTCAGGTGCAGGCTTAATAGAATTGTCTGTATATGCCCTCCATATCTCTGCCCATTCCCTTGAATGGAAATAGGTGGCATAGGTGCATCCTGACCAGATGCTGTCCCACTCTTTATTGTCCGGGGATGTGATGTCCTTTATCTTTAACATCTTTATTTGTTCTCTATAAAATAATTTCTTTGATAAATCAATGAATAATTTCTTGATTATAAGGGTGTTACAATGTATAAAAAATACCTGTATTTTAACCTGCATGGAGGTATGGTTTATGTCCTCTAAGGATGAAAAGGTCGGGACGCCACCCTGGGGAAGGTGGCTTGTCCTCCAGGATGAGGTTGACTTCAAGGTGAAGAGGATAGAGGTATTGCCGGGACACAGGCTCAGCTATCAGAAGCACTTCAGGCGTGAAGAACACTGGCAGATAGTAAGGGGTGAGGCTAAGGTGACCATAGACGGCATAGATTACACCCTAAAGGCCGGGGCGTGTATAAGGATACCAAGAGAGTCATTTCACAGGATACAGAATACAGGGGATAAAGAACTCATCTTCATCGAGGTGCAGCGGGGTGATTACTTTGGTGAAGACGATATAGTAAGGATAGAAGATGATTACGGGAGGAATACGAAATGAAGAGGATTTTCAGCGGCATACAACCCACCGGGGAGGTTCATATCGGCAACTATATAGGTGCCATAAAGCAGTGGGTTGAATTGACAGAGGAATATGACTGCATATTCTGCGTTGTAGACTATCATGCCATTACAGTGGAATATAATATAGAAGAACTAAGGGATAGGACAATAGAAACGGCATTGATACTCATTGCATGCGGCCTCACACCGGATAGGTGCAGGCTGTTTATCCAGTCCCATGTCCCTGAGCATACAGAGCTTGCATGGATATTCAACTGCGTTACACCTATAGGAGAACTGGAGAGGATGACACAGTTCAAGGATAAATCAAGACAGCATAGGGCCAATATAAACATGGGTCTAATGGACTACCCAGTGCTCCAGGCAGCAGATATCCTTATATATAAGGCAGGTTATGTACCGGTGGGTGAGGACCAGGTGCAGCATATAGAGTTATCAAGGGAGGTGGCAAGGAGATTTAATAACCGGTTTGGAGATATCTTCCCAGAGCCACAGGTTATACTATCCCATGCGCCGAGGATACTGGGTGTGGACGGTGCAAGCAAGATGTCCAAGTCCATGAACAACTATATAGGACTTCTCGAAGACAAAGATGCAATATGGGAGAAGCTGAGAACAGCTGTGACAGATGTAAACAGGGTTAGGAGGGCAGACCCTGGCAACCCTGAACTCTGCAATATCTGGACAATCCACAGGGCATTTTCACGTGAGGATGAACTCCTTGAGATTGATAAAGGTTGTAGACAGGCATCTATAGGTTGCATAGATTGTAAGAAGGTCCTTTTTAAAAATATGATGGATGAGCTGATACCCATAAGGGATAGGGCAGATTCCCTGAAAAAGGACCGGGATTATGTCATCGATGTAGTGAGAAAAGGTGCTAAAACCTGCAGTGAGATAGCAAAAAAGACCATGGAAGAGGTTAGGTCAAGCCTCGGGATATTCTATCCTTGATGAAACTCCCCACCAAAGCAGGACTGGTGCGCCCTATACCCTGAGACCTTTTTAAAAGGCCCAGGGTATAGTTATTGTGTTTCTATGTGTCTTTATTTAAGTGCACCTTTTTCCTTAAAAAATTTACGTGCCCCTGGATGTATGTATTTTAGGGCATCCTGTGTCAACTGGCCTACTGCTGATTTTGGTGTAAGGTTCTTTGCACCCTTCCAGACAGGGATTATGTCAGGTATGCTGGAGAATATGGCACTTACAATCTTATACATCCTGTCTTCAGGGAATTTATCCATGGCAAGAAGGACTGCAGTGATGGCAATGGCATCAATATCCTTATCAACAGCGCTGTAACAACCTTTTGGGAATTTAGTCTTGTGGAAGACACCGGGGTTAGCCTTGTTTATCATATCTACCTCTTTTTTTCCAACAGGTATAAGAACCATCTTAAGCCCCGGTGTAGATGAGAGGTCTATTATTGAAGATGTTGGTATTGCACCACTCCAGAAGAAGGCATCTATCTTTCCGTCCTTCATGGCAGCCACAGATTCTGTTGCAGACAGCTTTTCCCTCTTCATATCCTTGTTCCAGTCTATGCCCAATGCCTTTAAGACATAGTCTGCCTGTTCCTCTGTCCCGCTGTTTGGTGCACCTGTGGAGACCCTTTTTCCCTTAAGGTCCATGAGGGTTTTTATGCCTGTCCCCTCCTTTGTTACAATATGGAGGGGCTGTTCATAGAAACCCATAACCAGCCTGAATGGTATTGGCTGTTTTGCAACTTGAGTTAGTTTCCCCTCGTTTGCCCAGACAACATGATAGTCATAGGCAAAGGCCATGCCTGCCCTGCCTGCCAGGAGGAGTTTCATATTGTCTATGGCTGCAGTAGTTGCCTCTGATGTGGCCTCAGTATTGGGGACCTTTTTTCCTATTATACCGCCTATGGCACCGCCTAAGGGGTACCAAACACCGCCTGTCCCGCCTGTTGCAATGCTAAACGAGAGTTTTTCCTGTGCCCATGTTGTGGTAGAGAAAACCGCCATGACCAAAAGAGCAAGCACAATGACAAAAAACCTTACAGATCTTTTCATGTATAACCTCCTTATTTTTATTTAGCCCTTTTTTTTAATACTGTGCAATATAACTATGGCTGCCCCTACCAAAAGAGGTATAATACCCTGGGGGGATAAATTTAAAGGGACAAATGCCATTATTACTGCCGAAGCTATAAGTAAACCCCTCTCTATAATAGAGATGTTATCCTTCAAATATCCTATTATACCCAGCGATAGATAGAACAGGGACACAGAACTTGTAAATAATGCCAGTATAAAACCCTGTATGGTTGCACCTATAATCAAGAGGTTTGCCCCTAACAGGGTAGAGGAAAACTGAAAAGGGACAAGAAAGGCCGGGACTGAGTATTTCCAGGCCTGCATCATGGCGCCAAAGGGGTTGCCTCCTGTAACTGCTGCTGCAGCAGAAGGGGATAGACCCACAGGAGGTGAAACCTCTGATAGGACTGCAAAATAGAATGCCAAAAGATGTGCCACATGCATTGGGACGCCTACCTTAACAAGGGCAGGTGCTACCATAACAACGGTCATTATATAAGTGGCTGTGATGGGGAGGCTCAATCCAATGATCATGGATGCAAGAAGGGCCAAAAATAAGGCAGCAACAGGTATGCCCCCGCTCCATGACATAATAAGACCGGATATCTTAAGGCCCAGTCCTGTTAAAGAAAACATGCCTACAATAATACCAGCAGCAGCAAGTAGTGCTGCAACAGGTATCATATTCTGTGCACCTTCTATGGTTGCCTTTATTATATTTTTGGGTGTTAGCCACTCATTTCTGTCTTTACTGAGAAAACTTGTGGCTATAGTGGCCACTATTGCCCATATGGCTGCTGACTGGGGTGAACGACCCGCTACAAGGAGGGCTATGAGGACGGCAAGGGAGATAAGGTGATACCAGTATCTTTTCATAACCTGACCTGTAGTCAACCCTGATGACTCCGGTGGTTGAAAGTTATATTTCTTGGCCTCGAGCTCTACAAGAAAGAATGTCCCGAGGTAATAGAGGACTGTTGGGAAGATGACCATAATAACTACATCCCAGAAGGAGACATTCAAAAACTGCATGATAAGAAATGCAGCAGCCCCCATAAGGGGAGGGGAGAGAACCGCGCCGATACCACCGGCAGCAATAAGCCCAGCAGCCATATTAGGTGAATAGCCTGCCTTTTTAAGGATGGGCCACATAACAGGCGATACAGACATGGTGGTTGCAACACCACTACCCTGGGGGCCACCAAGGAGGGCTGTGGTGATAACAGCACCCCTGCCTGCACTTGCAGGACCTCTTCCCATTACAGCAAGAGACAATTCAAGCCAGAAGTTGCCTGCACCTGCTGCATCCATAAACGTCCCGTAGACAACAAAGAGGGTCACGAAAGAGACGCTAACAGACAAAGGGACACCGAATATACCTTCCAGGGTCATATACATATGACCTATAATCCTGTCGAGCTCATAGCCCCGGTGGGTGATAGGACCAGGTATGTAATTGCCAAGCCAGCAATATAGCAAGGAACCAACAAGGACAAGGGTAAAGGTAGTGCCCACAATGCGTCGGGACACCTCTATAAGTAGCACAATAGCTGCTATACCCATATAAAAATCAAGGGGTTCAGGGAGGGTGGAGCGCCTTATAAAACCATCCACATCAATCAGGGCATAGACAATGGTGGCTACACCTAACATAGCCAAAAATATATCCAACCCGGTAACCCATATACGCTGCTTTTTGATGAAGGGATAAAGTGGAAAGGATAAGGCAAAGATGAATCCCATATGAACCATTCTGAAGATATAGGTCTCTATGGGGTAGATAGCCCCGTATATTGACCATACAATAAAGGCAATGGAGAATATACCCATAATCCAGGCAGGTGCACCTTTTAACTGTCGCATGATTTTTTAATCTCCTTAGAGTCAAAAAGTATAACCACAGAAAAATCTGGATGTTGAATAATACGAAAAAAATATATTTTATGTCAATTATAAAAGCCAGGGGAGGGTATCATATAACCCTTCATTTTTAAAAACATTTCTCTTGATGGGCATTTAAAGCTGGCAAAAAGATATAACCCTGTATTATAGACCTCCTGCCCTGACGGGGTGAGATTAAAAGTATCTACATATTAAGCATGGAGCGGCAGTAATCCCTGAAGTTATTGACGCCGATAAAGAACTCCCTCATCATGATAACCCAGTAGTACTGCCCTTTTTTTGTAAGGCGAAGGGTCTTGCCCTCTTTTTTTAATGCACCTGTCATAATGAAGAATAAGATCTCGGCAAAGAGGTATCTGAAGACATTTACCTTATTTTTTTTGGATAGTTTTTCAAGATCGAGACTGAGGCCAAAGAGCTTCATGAGAAAATCGTAGCTTATCTGTTCCTTTAGTGTAAACTCCCTCTTGGCCATGACCGGGAGGATACCTTTATTTATCTGGGATATGTAGAGATTGATATCGAATGTGTTGGCATAGGCACAGCCGTTTAGATAGCCTATAGAACCACTGCCAGCACCGGCATACTCATCAAAATTGACCACATACTCGTCTATTAGTGCCCTGTTTCTTGAAAAACACCATGCTGTTGAGGCTGTGTATCTCTCAGAAAGCATCTCCAGTATCTTGAGATACATCCTGTTACCCCTTTCATAATCCACATCCCCGAGTTTTTTTATCATGGCAGCCCTTGTTGATTTAGATACCATGAGGGGATAATAGGTTATCTGGTCTATATTCAAATCTATCAAGGTAGAGAGGTCTGACTCCAATATCTCCATGGTCTGGGTGGGAAAATTGAATATCATATCCACATTAACTGTATCAAAGTTTCCCTGGGTATACTTCAATCTCTCCTTTATCTCCCTGCCGCTGCCGTATTTATGATACCTCTCTATCAGCCTTAGAAGACCATCGTCAAAGCTCTGGACACCCACTGACAGGCGGTTAATCCCCATATCCCTGAGCTTTTTAATATTAAAAGGTGTCAGGTGGTTGGGGTTGGTCTCTACAGATATCTCTTTAAGGTGGAATAACTGTCTTGCAAGGTCAAGTGTCTCGCTTAGTTCGTCGATGAGTATTGTTGGTGTCCCACCCCCGGCATATAAGGCCTCGAAATTATAATTGAGGTCTTTGTATATATTAATCTCTTTTCTCAGGGCATCAAAATAACGCCTTGCCAGGTCTTCCTTAAAGACTACCCTGTTGAAGGAACAGTATGGGCAGAGTTCTTCGCAGAAAGGGATATGGATATATAAAAGGGTTGGTGTTGGACTATCCCTGTATGGGACAGGCATCTTATCCACAGGGACGAATCTTAAGTATTCTGAGTTCTTTTTTCGAGCAATACTGGTTATTATCTTTTCAATGACCATAACTATTGGAGATTATTGTTTTATCTGGAATATTCCTGATTGAGGCCCTCAAGGGCATTTATGATATCCCTTGCACCTTTAAATGTCTCTTTTTTGTCTCCCTTTATAATCACGCAGGAGGGGGTTGCATTTATCTTGTCTTCCCTGTTCATAAATCTCTCAAAGACATCGTAGATGTGTTTTTCATCAAAGGGTTTGATACTTATACTGTTTTTTTTAAGGTATGCCTCCAGGCCAGAAGGGTCTACTATCCGCTCCTTTGCAGCATTGAATAAGACGGTCTTTACCTTAAAGGTATGTTCCAAATCCTTTTTTTCATTCAGGGCATACAAAAAGTATTTTACATACATGGAGGAGTGTTTGTAGAAGGGCACATCTATAAAGGTCACATTTACTATATTCTTTTTTACGAGTTTTTGGATAACAGGCTCTATCTGGGGCTCCAAATAACTGCAGGGTCCGCAGAAATAATCAGCATACAATCTCACTGTTATTTTCCCTTTCCCGAAAGATGTAAGAAAATCCTTTTTTTCGTCTGTCTGGGCATAGGTATTTGTATTAAAAAGAAAAAACACGAAAAAAAAGACTGGTATAATAAAAAACAAGGGCTTAAGAGACCTTTTTATCACTGGTTTTTGCATGAATTTTTATATCTGATATACCATTTTTTGTAAAGAAAAATGTATAATTCAGGCAATGAATATAGAGGTTAGGGTAATAACAAATGCGAAGAAAAGGGAGATAAAAAAAGAAGAGGGCTATTTCAGGGTAAGGCTTACCTCACAGCCCATAGAGGGCAAGGCCAATAAAGAGCTAATAGAATACCTTTCAGAGGTATTCGGGGTAAAAAAATCCGGGATAAGGATTATAAGGGGTGAGAAAGATAAAATAAAGATTATCTCCATCCCGGATTAGAAAGGATTGTTAAGAGCCTTGAATATTTCTCAAACTACATTGCTATGGACCAGCTATCCTCAATGCCTATCCAGTCTTTATATTTTTCCTCTCCCCCTCTGACCCCCCAGTCAGAGTCAATGGTGAGCTTTGAGCTTATGCCGCCCCTTGGATTGCATATCATGACAATCCTTATGCGGTCAGGTTCGTAGACCTCCTTTAGATGGTCGTATATAATATTTATCAGTCTCTCATAGGAGACCACCACATCCCTTAGCTGATACACATACTGTTTCAGGGATTTTAGTTCAATGAGCCTTTTTTTTGGATAGAATGTGATATAAACTACGGCAAAATCAGGCTGTCCGCTCACCCCAAGGAATGTAAACTCCGGTATCTTGATCTTTATCTCATATCCCTCGTTTGTGGGGTTGGGTATGGATTTGAGTATAGATTTATCTATATCCTTGTAGGTCTTTATATTTTTATTGTTTACGTCCATGTTCCCTCCTCTGGGTAATCCTTTAAAAAACCCTGAAAAAATCTCCTTACCTCATCTATCTTTCCGCATGAGAATTGCCCCTCCGGGCACCTGCCTTTCAGGCACTGGGGGCCGGCATGGGCAAATATCTCAGGGGCTACTGCCTGCACAAGTTTTAGCATCTCTATGGCCATCTCCCTTATCTCCCATTGTGCCCTCATACAGCAACGTTGAGAAAAAAAATGAAGCAGCTCCCTGGCATTCATGGTGAGAATAATCTTTGTCTCTGCGGCATTAGGCAGGACGAATCTGGCATCCTCATAGGCCTCTTCACCCTGAATTCCTCTCTGTTTAAGGTTATCAACAATCTCATTGTAAAAATCCTGGATCTTTTCCATAAAGGCAACAAAGCGATCCTTTAATCCTGTATCGGATTCTATGGATGGGGGGATAATATAATCAAAGCCTTTTTCCATACTTACATATCTCTGGGATTGTTGACTGTAGGATGCAATCCTGTGTCTTACGAGCTGGTGTGAACATGCCCTTGATATGCCTTCTACTGCAAAAGTAAAAGTTGCATGCTCTAATGGACTGAGGTGACCGCTTTTCAAGAGCTTTTCTATAAGCCCTTTCTGTCTTTTTATGGTCAAATCCTTTTTTATGCCATGTATATCAAGGGGGCTATAACATAACCTTGCTGCCAGGGCTACTGCCTCAACAGGTTGAGGTGTATAGGCCAATAAGATAACCTTTTGTCTTTTCACCGAGCACCTCTTCATATCTCTATACCCCTTTTTCGTAATTCCTCTGCCTTCCTTGACGAACACTCCTCACACCTAAACTGGGGTCTGGTGTCTTTACTTTTGTCATATCCCTTTGCCCTGACCAGTCTGTAACCCCTTGCCTTTTTGCCGCAATCAACACAGAATACCTCATCCTTTACCTCCCACTGGGCAGTGAGCATCTCTGATGTAAAGATAAACTTATCTACCCAGAAGAATATGAGGCCACCTATGAGATTGGCTATTACTGTTGCAGTTATTTTGTCAAGCATGGAAAGAACATACAGCACAGCAGCCAAAATAGGTGTTAAAAGCTGCCATCTTATAAGATAGAGCCCGTATCTTTTAAAATTTATCTTTTCCATAAATACCCCCTTTGCATTCCCCGGTGAATGCCCTATATTATTTTACTCCTCTTAAGTAGTATCTTCAGTTATAATCTCGTATATATCTATTGTATCCTCAATAAACTCGAGCCTCACATCCTTATAAAGCCTTTTTTTATAAACACCTTTTAGGTTTTTTATCACATCGGGTGTAGCAACAATATGGGCAGAGGTATTTATCGTTGCCCACCCCATAACGAGAAAGGCAATATTCACGACCTTTCCAACAATATCAGTTATGGCATACTTGGGATGACCTATATGGCCAAGGTAGATATTCCCTGTATTGATGGATATGGTTAGCCCTTCCTGTCGGATAGACTTTATTCCATGGATTGCAGCCTTTACAGCCCTTTCTTCGTGGTCAGGGCCTGAAAAAAGACAAAGGTAGCCATCGCCAACATATTTTATAGGGACGCCGTCATATTTTAGAGTTACTTCAGTTAGGTTATAGAATAGCACATTTGTATAATCTGCAATATCTTTAGAATCAAGGGTGAGCGACATCCTGGCAAAACCCTTAAGACCAGAGCATAATACAGTGCCATTAAAGACGCCTTTATCGGGTGTTGTAAGCCCGAGAAGAAAATCCATGCTTACATTGAAAAGCCTTGATATCTTTATCATTGTATCCAGATCCGGCAAAGACAGACCCTTTTCCCATTTAGATACAGCCTGTGGTGATACCTGCAATGCACTGGCGAGATTTATCTGTTTAAGACTGTGTCTCTCCCTTAGTCTACGTATTGTTGAGCCAATATCCATTATGAACTATATAATACAATTGATTTTTTTATTTTTCAATCGATATTTAGTTCAAAAAAATCAACCTATAGTTGAAATATTTGGGCCCTATAGTTTTAAAGACAGACTATAGACTGGAGTCTAATAAAAAACAAAAAAACCTCCTGTTATATCGTAAGAGATATACTGCGGTTTGATAAACATTAATCGTTTGTTGATTTACAATTTAATGCTTTTAAATGTAGTCTTCCCAAGGGTTAAGTGACCCTTGGGAAAGGTCTCAGGTCAATCTGTAAAAACCATTTTCTTGACCTGGAGGCCTGGTATCTCCTTGAGCCTATTTTCCACCTCGGCATAGGCCTTGTTTCCACCATAGAGCTCAAGGATAATAAGCCCATTGGGTGAACAAACATTTTCATTTACCTCGTGAAGACCAAGCCTTGTCTTTATGTAACAGCCAAGTTCTGTGAAGACCTTTTGTAGTTCTGTTGCATTGGTAACCCTGTTGGTCACCATAATACCGATAATGCACCTCTTTGCCATTTTACACCCCTTTTATAGTTTTTAGCTACATCAACTATTATTGAGGCGCCCCTGCAGTTCCTTGAGCTGATTTTTCAGCTCAGCAGGCAGGTCAGACCCAAAGGTTTTAAAGAATTTTTCTATATCCTTTGTCTCCTCGAGCCATGCCTCTTTATCCACATACAAAAGCTCTTCAAGGGTATCCCTGGAGATATCAAGTCCACTCAAATCCAGGTCTTCTGGCTTTGGGATATACCCTATAGGCGTTATCCTTGCTCCTGCTGTTTTTTTGCATCTTTCAATAATCCACTCCAGGACACGGAGGTTTTCACCGTAACCTGGCCATAAAAAATTACCGTCTTTATCCTGTCTGAACCAGTTTACATGGAATATCTTCGGCGGCTTTTCCATCTTTTTGCCCATGTCAAGCCAGTGCTGAAAATAATAACCCATGTTGTACCCACAGAATGGCAGCATTGCCATAGGGTCTCTCCTTATCTCTCCCTGTTTTCCAAACTGGGCTGCTGTCCTCTCAGATGCCATTGTTGCACCGAGAAAGACCCCATGCTTCCAGTCAAAGGATTCAAATACAAGGGGTACGGTATGAGGTCTGCGACCACCGAATATAATGGCATCAATCAAGACACCGTGGTGATGTTCTATGCGGTTGGATATAGAGGGACACTGGCTTATAGGGGCTGTGAAACGGCTGTTGGGGTGGGCACCATATACTATATTCCCTTTTTTGTCTATCATCCCTGGTTTCCATGGCTTACCTTCCCAGTTGATGCCCTCTTCCGGGACATCACCGTCCATGCCCTCCCACCAGACGCTCCTATCCTTGGTTAAGAGTACATTTGTGAATATTGTATTCCTTTTGATGGTCTCCATGGCATTTTTATTTGTCTTTGAATTGGTCCCAGGGGCTACACCGAAAAAACCTGTCTCAGGGTTTATAGCCCATAACCTCCCATCTGTGTCTATGCGCATCCAGGCAATATCATCACCTACAGTCCATATACGGTAGCCCTTGTGTTTTAGTCCTTCCGGGGGTATGAGCATGGCAAGGTTTGTCTTTCCGCATGCACTGGGGAATGCACCTGCTATATAGTGTATATGACCGTTGGGGTCTTCCACGCCCATTATAAGCATATGCTCTGCAAGCCAGCCCTCTGTTCTGGCAAGGTAGCTTGCAATACGAAGGGACAGACACTTCTTACCCAGCAGGACATTGCCACCATATCCTGAGCCTACGCTCCAGATTGTGTTATCTTCCGGGAAATGGAGTATCAACCTCTTTTTGTCATCCAGGTCTGCCTTTCCGTGCAGGCATTTGGTAAACCTGCCATTAGTGCCCAGTTTTTTTAATACAGATTCACCCATACGGGTCATTATCCTCATGTTGAGGACAACATATATACTATCTGTTAACTCCACACCTATCTTGGAAAAGGGTGAGCCTACAGGCCCCATGGAAAAGGGTACGACATACATGGTCCTGCCCCTCATAGACCCGTAGAATATCTGACTTGCCCTTCTGTATCCCTCTTCAGGGGACATCCAGTTATTTGTAGGGCCTGCCATCTTTTTTGTGGAGGTGCAGATATAGGTAAGGTGCTCTGTCCTGGCTACATCGTTGGGTGCTGTTCTGTGGTAGACACAGCCTGGCCATCTCTCTTGATCAAGCTCAACAATCTCTCCTGTGCTTATTGCCTCTTGCTCAAGCCTCTTTTTTTCCTCCTCTGAACCATCACACCAGACAATCCTGTCTGGTTGACACATCTCTGCCATCTCTATAACCCATATCTTCAATTGTGCATGCTTTGTTGGCCAGTTGGTTATATTATAACTTGTTAACATCTCTTATACCCCTTGTTTTTTTAAGATGCTGTATAATCTTTTCTGTAAATTCAATAAAGGGTATAATTCTCAATGGAATAAAAAAACCCTAAATGGGAGAAAGGAGAACTATACCCTATGAAAAAAAGTGTATCAAAAAAGACAAAGGATGTCATTGAAAAAGA
>JAKPCK010000037.1 GCA_029553295.1 Deltaproteobacteria bacterium
TGAAAGATTTTTGAATGAGGCTAGAGAAGATCCTCCTGATATTGATATTGATGTGCAGATGAGCAAAAGGGAGGAAGCTATCAGAGCAATACAGGAGGTGGTAGGCAGCCAGAACCTGGCTCAAATCTCAACGTATATCACTTTCCAGGAGAAGGTACTACAGAGAGATTTGGCCTGGCTGGAGGGGAAAGACTACAGAGCTGCTGCTCTGGTAAGCAGGGACATCACAAAATATCAAGGGCTCCTGAATGTGAAAAAGTTCAAGGGCACCCATGCCTCAGGATTTATCATTATGAATAATGTGCAAAGCAAATTACCATTATCTCCAGCAACAACAAGGGACCTGGCCTGTATAGAGCTAGATCTGGACATTCTCAATACCTTAGGAATAGAAAAATATGACTTCCTGGGCCTAACAGGGCTTGATATTATTTACAGCATTCCAAATGCCAAACAACATCTTGTAGAGGCAGGGATTCTCACAGAAAAGGGAGAATTCATAGCAAGTATTGATCCAGAGCTGCAAAGGACTGTGATTGAATATATCAATAAATATCCACTTGATATTTTCCAAATAGGCACAGAGAGCTGCATTCCCATCCTTCTAGAGGTTAAGCCATCATCTTTCAGTGAACTAACCCATCTTATCAGCCTAAACAGACCAGGACCAAGAGATTCAGGCATGGTTTCTGAATATGTCAGCAGAAAGGGCTCAATTTTCAAAAATAATGCCATTACAGGGTTTTTAGAGGAGACCAGAGGCTGCTGTATATTCCAGGAGCAGCTTATTATGATTCTCAAAGAGACTTTTGGCCTGTCTTTTACAGAAGCAGAGGAGCTTAGGAGGATAATATCAAAAAAGAGAGCTGATAAGCTGGCAATTTGGGAACAGAGGCTTAACATCACAGAATCAAATGAAAAGCAGCATATATGGGAATATGCTAAGGCATGGGCTGATTATGGCTTCAATAAGGCCCATGCAACAGGCTATGCAGCCTTATCATTTATTTCAGGCTATCTGAAGATGAGATTTCCAGAGGAGTTCTATGCCGCAGCTCTAAACTATGAGACAGATGAGGTGATGCAGAGAAAGCTTCTAAAAGAGGCCAGGAGCCAGGGAATTAAGTTTTTCAAACCACAGATAGATCAGATCATGAATCCATTTAGCACAGGTCATGCAGAGCTTAAAAGGAAGATTTTAAACAGCAGAGGGCAGAGTTTTACCTATAATGGAGGCATTGTACTTGGTCTGACAACAATAGAAGGCTTCAAGGAAAAACAGGCAGAGAATTTGATTAAAAAGCTCAAAAACAGCCAAAGGCTTACAGATAAGCAAATTCTGGCTCTTAAAAAGGCTGGATTTTGGGGGCAGCAGGGTTATCTGGTAGATGCAAAAGGCAGCCTGGAGAATATCAAAAGTCTAAGCCCATATTACACAGGCCTCTCTGATGGCAGAGACACACCAGAATATTTAACCCTGGACATTGTCCACATCTTCTCACACAATAGCACCCCATACTGTGAGGACAACAAGGAGATCTATCAGTGTATATGCCTGCCAGAGGATCTGGTTCTAGCTGCTAAGCCTGTAAGAGTTCATAGATACAAAAACTACGTGATTCAGATGAGCCTGCTGGATAGGATGGAAGATGGGCAGATACTGTATGCATCAGAACCTATGATATCTACCAAAAGCAATATATACAGGAGGCTACTTATTAGATCTCCATCAGGGTTAAAAGAGGGGATAATGATGCAGAAAAACGTAAATGCAATAGCCTTCAATACTGTAAAGCAAGGGATGAACATCAGAGATTTTAACCTCCACTATGAAGGGGTTTTCATAGTTCAGTAAAGGTGATGAAAGATGAGCAATACTAATGCAATAGCCTTCAATACTGTAAAGCAAGAGATGAGCAATACTGTTCCGGCACAGCAAATATCTCACACAGCCTCTCCAGATTTATCTCACACAGCCTCTCCAGATTTTTTGTGGCCTGTTCTGACCGCAAAAGATTTTTGTCAGGCTTTCAATGTCAACCTGGAAGAAGCAGACCAGTTTATCAGAGATTTTTTAAATGAAAATCCCTGGCAGGCCCCAACAGAGAAGGAAAGAAAGCTAATAGCCGTCTATGGCCCTGGAGATGCTGCTGGCAGGCTGCCAGTCACTTCAATCAGTATTTTTTTGAATCTTCTAAAAATGGGCTGTCTGCCAGCTCAATTTGAATTTTCAGCTATTTGTGAGGAGATCTGGAGAAATACTGACTGGTGGAATCATATCACAGAGGAGCAGCAGCAGGGAGTAGTAGCTAAGGCAGCTCATAGATTCTGGAGCTCTCATATGGGCCAAATCCTGCTAATTATTTACCTTCAGAGAGACCTGGAGAGGTATAACTGCCAGGCCTACATCAGCTCACAATTGGATCTTTTTAATAATAATGACGTAAACGTAACCCATAAGGGAGAAAATGGCAGCATTACATATGGCATAGGCTACAGATTCACCAGTCAGACCACAGCAACAGTAGAGAAAAAGAGAGGTCTGAAGGTAGGATCTGGAATCTGGTACAATATAGATATTCCCTTAAGGATCAGATACATCCTGGAGGAGAAGCAGGAGCTCAGAAGGCACAGGCTAGCTGGAGGGCTGCTGCTGCCAGCTCCCTGGGATATTGATCACATCAGGAGGGACATGATATATGACGTGATAGCACTGAGCCTGGGAGAGCCCATAAAGCCAATTCGTGAGAGAAAGCAGTATTATGTAGCCAGGATTTGAAGATAGAAAGGGTTATATAAGATAAGATTGAATTGGATGATGGAGGCATAAAATGGCTGAAGAAACAACAATAGAAGAAACAACAATAGAAGAGATAAAAGATGTTATGCAGCAGACTGTGGATGATATACATATGGCTATGAGCGTCATCACAATTGCTCAAACCAGGATGGAAAAGATCTATTCAGATATGACTGCCAGCCTGGAAAGGGTAATGCAGGCCAAAGACCACATCAGAGCTGAAGACCACATCAGAGCTGACATCAGAGCTGAATTGATGGAGCAGGGGTTAAGCCAATTTTTCAATGAGTATGCACAATTTTCAAAAGAGCTAAGGATGGAGTTGTCCAATATTGAAACAGCAGGGCTTTTGCTGGAGGATACCCTGGGAGAGGTGGCCCTTACAATTGGTATAGAGCCCAAGGCCTGGAATGAGGTGTAAATATGGCAATAGAAGATCTTTTTAATAAAAAGGAGCAGAAGAAGCCAGAGAAGCTTACTCTGCCTCAAAAAGCCTTTCCAGAGACAGTGAAGCCTGCTGCTGCCATCAGAGCTGCAAATGCTCTCTCTGAGGCACAGCTCAATCCACACATAACTATAGAGCATATCCTGGTTGAGCTGGCAGATGGAGTAGGGGTACAAGAAATCCTAATGCAGGGGCTTTATGAGGAGGCAGCCATAGAGGCTGTGACTAAGAGGCTCCAGATAGCAATTCTGGCAGCTCACATAGTAGGGGTTTTACAAACCCTGGCTATGCTTCATGAGAAAGGAGTAGCAGAGGACGTTATCCAGGAGATCCTGGCAGAGCTCCAGGGAGATGTAGCAGGAGGTGATAAAGAAGCATGAAAATTTTTTTGAAGGGAGACAGAATAGATGAGGGAGACATTGTTAAGGATTTTGGAAAGATCATCAGAACCACAGGAGGCTATGAGAGAGAAGTTATTTATCCCCATCCTACCTCTTTTGTAGCATTTATTAACACACCAAAAACAGACCTTATGAGCTCAAAAAATATTACTATGTCACGGGAGCTGGCAGCCCAAAACCAGAAGATAGATGATATCTGCAAAGCTCTGTCTCAATTTTTTGACCAGGCTGTAGTCCAGGCTTCAGCAGAGCTGGAGGAATGTGCTATCAAAATGCTGCATTCCTGGGGCCATCAGATCATTGTTGCCTATGGCAGCCAGTGGAGGCTTAGAAACATACAGCCTCAAATAATTGTAGCACTTGATAGCCCTGTGCAGTCTATTATGAATGTTTTATTTACTGAAACAGTTAAATTTAGAGGAGGTTTTTAAATGCAGGACTATATAAATAAAGCAGAGCAGTATCTGGGAGAGATAGCAGGGCAAAACAGGTTTTGCTTTGCTGGAGAAAGTAAAGAACCTCTAAGAGTTAACAGAAAAGACAAATCTATGCTAATAACTCAAGCAAGAGTTAATAAGGCAGAGGACTTCCAGAGCCTTGAAGAGATTGTTACCAGTTATGAAATAGCACAAAAAATCAGGCCCCTCAGAGGTATAGGAATCTGGCTAGGCACAGTAAATGATGTTACACTGTGTGGCATAGACATTGATAAATGCATTGATGAAAATGGTAACCTGACAGAGGAGGCTAGAAAGGCTGTAGAACTGGTCAACACATACACAGAGATCTCAATCAGTGGAAAGGGCCTGCATATGCTTCTTTTGTGCAGGGATAAGGTAAATGAGCCATATGTCAACAAGAAGAAATTTGAGCTGTATTACAACAGTGCAGGCAGGTACTTCACATTAAGCTTGAATCATCTGGAAGGCACACCAGAGGCCATCAGGGAGGTTACAGAGAAGGAGATCCATGAAATAGGAGAGCAATTGAAGGAGATTTTTGGGCTGGAGGAGAAGGGCCAAAAACTTGTTTATGAGCCTATACAGATATGCAGTAATTTAACTAAGGATCAGCTAGAGGCATATGCTCAAAAGGTGCTGCATCTACTTGAGGACATGAGAAAGAACTATCCAAAGCTCAATAAGCTGCTGGATGGTGATACCTCAGATTATCCCTCACACAGTGAAGCTGATGCAGGACTAACACATTACCTTATGATGGCTTGCAGGGATGCAGGGCTTGATCAAGATGAGGCTGGTGCTTTTTGCCTGAATTATTACAGGTTTTTGCCATTATACAGGCCAAAATGGGACAAAAAGCACAGCAGCTCAGGAGAAACATATGGAGAGCTTACAGTGAAAAAGGCCCTGGCTCATATCTTTGAGGTTATGACTGTGGAAGAGGCCATCATCACAGACTTCTGGAGGATATATGATTTCTGGATGCATCCACT
>JAKPCK010000107.1 GCA_029553295.1 Deltaproteobacteria bacterium
GGCAGTGATTATCCCTGAGGCCAAGATATACAAGGGCAATCTTATCCGTGGTTATACTGACAATTTTATCCCTGTATATATGCCTTATAAAAAAACACTTGAAAATAGATTGATAGAGGTTAAAATAAAGGCAATAAAAGACGGTCTTTTAATGGCCGAAGAGATATAGTTAAACACCATATAGCCTTTTGACCGTAAAGAGGCAGTTTACTTGATCATCTAAGGGGTTTTTATGTTTGTATTTGGAAATCTTTTTTCAACCATAGCATCCATATTAAATATTATCCTTGACCTCTATTTCTGGGTCATATTCATAAGGGCTATTATGTCGTGGTTTAACCCGAATCCTTATAACCCTGTTGTGAGGACTATATACAGACTCGTCGACCCCATAACCTACAGGATATCACGGATTATCCCCACGAGGTTCGGTGTGGTTGATCTGTCCCCTTTTATCCTCATGCTTATCATCATCTTTATACAGAGATTCGTGGTTAAGACCCTTTTTGATATAGGGATGAGGATGGGGTGATTTCTCATGGATATAGATGAATGGGGCATGGACCCCCAGGTGAGATTTTTAAGGCGTGCCTTTTCCCAGATGGAGAAGACCCAGAGGGATTTATTGGAGAGGCTGGGGATATCTCCTTTTGACGAAAGGCTCAGGAGGATAAGGGATGCAACCCTTAAATTGTTTGAGAAGGTATGGGGTATTGCATCAAGGTGGGGTATGACCATGTCAGAGGAGGAGATAACAGAGATATATACCCATTGCCTTGCCTACATACTCCAACGGTTTAGGATACAGGTTCCTAAGGAGTTGTTGACCCATAATGAAAAGATAGAGAGACTTGTCCAGGAGGCTACGAGATGATACGGTTGAGGCTTTTTGGTAGATGCCGTATTTACCATGACCCTGTAAGCCCTGTTCTAAAGGCACCTGCCCAGGTGGGATGGAGTGCATGGTTTAGGTCCATCGACCTTGTTACACCCCAACCGTTAAAAGGAGAGGAGCTATTAAGGCGCACAAAGGGCTGGTGGACCGTTGACCCATCGGAAGTAGCAGAGGTTGTAAAAAAACACGGCCGTTTAGTAGTAGGGGAAAATGGAGAACTTATGGTGGAGTTCAAACACAAATCTGATGTGGATGCATTATCTGCTGCCCTCAAGGAAAAATTTGGAGACCAGGTTCAGTTGTCGCCTTAGCAGGGATTGGAAATTCGTTTTATTAAGGACAGACTGATTTTAGTTTTGTAAGTGACATTATGGCAGAGTTTTCAGGGATTGGATGCCACTCTATAGAGGGATTTTCATAAGATGCGAGTTTGTTGTTCTCTGTGTCATAATCTGCCCCTGAGATTAACCTGAATTTCTTCTCAACGCAGTTTATCTCGTATATATCCTGAGAGGAATCGTAGTTTTCATAACCCTTTATTGATAAGCCCCTTTTTAGCCTCTCGCCTATCTCCCAGTTCCTTGCCTCATTACCTTTTACCGCACTGCCGAGTTTTACCCTCACGAGACCCTTTGTGACCTCCTCCAGACTATCTGCATCAAAATAATAGTCCCTGAGGTTGTCCATGTCAAAGAGCCTCCAGTTCCTATCCCCTACCTTTCCTGTGCTGCAACCCCATATGAATGCAAGGCAGAATATGACAAGAATAATGTTATAAACCCTCATAACCTCAACTATCCAAAAGACCCATCAACAATAGATAGAATATTATCCCAAGGACTAACAACAGGCATATGGCCTTAGTTATATGTATCTATTAGTCCGAGCAAACCCTCGATGGACGACCATGGCTTTTGAGCCTAAGGAGAAAATATTGCCCCGGCAAAGCTTACAGAGGACTTGCCGTCAGACCACTGTTTATAGCCTGTTATCTGGCATCTTGTGCCCTTTAAGAGCAGGAGCTGGAGATATATGGCTGTGAGGCCGCATATACGCCTCCTGTCTACCTCATCCTTTATGAGATTAAAGAACCTCCCTGCATCCACATCCCTTATGCTTTCCAGTAACCCCTCGTCCTTTGCCTTTGATTGGGCAAGGGTCAGGGCATCAATGGGGTATCTATCCCCGAATTGCTCTCCTATGTGGGCAAGGTCCACCCCGGATAATATAATAAAGGGCTTTCCATATCTCTCTATCACACCCCTTAGTCTCTCAGTTATCTCTTCTATCTCCCTGTCAGGAAATGGTTTTATACCGAGTATATATTCATGCATAGACCCTGTAAGAATCGGCAGTATCTCAAATTCATCCTCCATAACAAATTGCAATAAGGGCAGTTGGAGTTCTATGGAGTGTTCTCCTCTATGGGGCCACTCATCTATGTATCTACTGAGGATGGGGTCTTCTTTTATGTATTCCCCTATTACCTGGGAATTCCTGCAGATATCAATAGGTGTGGCAAAGTCCTTAAGGGATATGTTTATTATCTTTTCTGTGTGCCTATGGGAGACGCCAAGGATCACAATTAAAGGTTTTGAAACCCCTTTAAGGTATCTATAGACTTCTCTATATACCTCTATACCCCTGTTGTAGTCTATATGCGGGGCAAGAACCCCGGTTATATCTGTTTCTAAACCTGTCTGTGGCTGCCCATCCTCCTTGAAGATACTATCCAGGAACACAAGGAGGTCCATCCTGTTTTCAGGATAGCTCCTGCCGGCAAGAAAGGGTTGTCTCACCTTTTCTGACTCATATTCTTTTTTCAGTTTATCCAGAAATTTATAATAGTTTTCGTTTAATAAAAGGAGGTTTTTATCCAGGGTCTCAACAAACCTTTCCAGGTGTTCTATATATATAAGCTGGCCGAACCTCCTCATGTATTCTGCCTGTATATCCCTCATGGTGCGGCTACCGTCCATCAAAGAGATGATAAATGCCGCATCTCTTGAGATTACAAGGGGTCTTTCCATAAACCCATCTGGATCCTGAAGCAGTATAAACTCCTCCCCATCCTGCTCAATTGGGAATGCCTCTATATATCTTATCTGTGGGTTTTCCATAATAACCTTTATAACCTTTTTTTAGTAGTCATTCTCCTGCGTAATCCCTGAAAGGAGCCATTGCCTGGAGCCTGTCTTTCTGTAGAATGTCCAGTATTCCAGGAATTTTACAGGGTCACGGTCGCTCCCCGAGATAATCCTGTTGTCTTTCTCATCTACAGTATAATCCAGGAGGTTTGCAAGAAACTTCACGGTTATATATTCCTCCCCCTGGTCCTGGGCTGCATCAACAATCTCCACCTGACGCACCGCAATATTTTCAAGGCGGTTTATCTGTTTGTTGGCTATCTGTTTATCTATCTCATCCTGAAATATATTGGACATCTGAGGCGTCAGCAGGTGTTTAACGCTACTTAAATCCCTTCTTGTCCATGCACCCTGTATCTTAAAGAACACATCCTCTGCCATCTCCTTGAACTTGGCCTCGTCAAAGGAGGGGTCCATCTCGGCTATGTGGCGGAGGCCTAATGATAAATTATCAATCTGACCTGGTGACATATCATATGCAGGCCCTTGATTATAAGAATAGTTGGTGTAACCTATGCCTTGAGATGCCATCTCCATCTGGCGCCTTGCCTTTAGCCTCTTTATAACAAAATAGATAATGCCTATTATGAGGAGGATTATTATGACATCCCCAAAACCAAAACCCCTGCTCCCCCATCCAGCACCACCTGCGTAACCTGCACCCCCAAAGAGCATATTCCCTATCATCCCGCCTATTAGGCCGCCACCGATACCGTATAGGAGGCTCCTGCCAAAAGAGGGCTGCTGGGCCTGGGGTATAGGCTGACCTGGTTGTGCTGGTTGCTGGTATGGTCTTGTGGGCTGGGATGGTGTTGACCTCTGGTAGCTCCTGCCGGAGCTAAACCCACGACTACCAGATGACCTGCCACCCCCTGCCCTGGCATAGGCCATATCCTCCATGGCAGTGTAACAGAGAAACAGCATGGCCATAAAAAATACAGATATCTTGAGTAATTTTTTTATATATCTATACATCTTTCTCTCCTTATCTATAGAAATTTTACCTGTTAAAGAATATCATACTCCCCTGTAACAAGTCAAAAGCCAAAGGCATATGAAAGAATTTAAACAAGTGCCTTTCTTCCAAAGGGGATGGATAGCTTCCTCATCCTGTGCCTTAATGTCCCGGGGTTTATACCGAGCAGGTTTGCTGCACCGTCTCTGCCCTCTACCTTTCCCTTTGCTGCCCTAAGCGCCTTTATTATATGTTCCTTTTCTATCTCCTCAAGGGTAGGAAATGTTTGCTTGTCTGTGTCTGAGGGTCTCTCCATTGAAACCCCTGCCTTTATTATACCTTTGAAATCAATGGGTCTGCCCTTGGATAGTATGATTGCCCTCTCTACGATATTTTCGAGTTCACGGACATTGCCAGGCCAGTCATAGGCCATAAGTATGTCCATTGCCCCCTTTTCAACAACAGGGACGCTGGGCAGGGCCATCTCCCTGAACTTTTTCATTATAAAATGCTGGACAAGACTGGGTATATCTATTTTTCTATCACGGAGAGGTGGGATATAGATGGGGAAGACATTGAGCCTGAAATATAAATCCTCCCTGAAGCCACCTCTTTTTACAAGCTCTTCAAGATTACGGTTTGTGGCAGATATGATCCTCACATCAACCTTTATGGGGGATGTCCCTCCTACCCTTTCAAACTCCTTTTCCTGCAAGACCCTGAGTAGCCTTACCTGGGCATTAAGAGGTAGTTCGCTAATCTCATCGAGGAATATAGTCCCACCATGGGCCCTCTCAAACCTTCCTTTTTTCTGTGAGATTGCCCCTGTGAAAGACCCCTTTTCATGACCGAAGAGTTCGCTGTCTATGAGTGTATCCGGTATGGCACCGCAGTTTAGTTTTACGAATGGCCCGCCAGACCTCGGAGAAAGGCTATGTATAACCTGTGAGACAATCTCCTTGCCTGTCCCTGTCTCACCGTATATCAACACCGGGCTTGCAAGGGGTGCCACCTGATTGACCCTCTCCATGACCTTTTTCAACCCAAAGTCAGAACCGATTACCTCGAATTTACTGCCTGTCTTCAATTCATTCTGCAGAAAGCGTTTTTCTTCAGCCAGGGCATCTTTAAGCATCAATAGCTCTTTGAATTGTTTACAGTTATTAAGGGCTATAGCCACCGGCTCATTGATATACTCAAGTAACCCCAGGTGCTCGTCTCTAAATGGTATCCCTTTTTTTGCAGTGATAATAAATGCGCCCATATACCTTCCTTCAAGTATAAAACGGGCTACAATAGCCTGTGAATCTGTCCATCCCAGGATATCTCCTATAGGGGCAATAAAGGGGTCTTTAGATGTGTCCTTTACGTATCTTATCCTTGAAAGGTCTGATGCCATCTCAATCTCGTCCTGTAGCCTGGCAGGCAGGGGTATCTTAATGTCTCTACATACTCTACCTCCATCGTTGGCCACTGCCTCTATATTTATAGTGCCTAACTGGCTGTTGTAGGTAACCAATACAATCTCATTTAACGGTATAATATCCTTTAAAAATAAAAAACACCTCTCTAATGCCTTTTCTATATCAAGGCTACTGCAGATTCTCACTGTAACCTCTCGGAAGAACTCATCCTTGTCTATATCTTTTAGGTTCTGTAACATATGAGAGTTATACAATATAACTGATAAATTTAACAGTTATTTCTGCAATATTTGTCAGTTTTTTCAATAGCCGGGCTCAAATTATTGATTTTAAAGGATAAAAAAATGGCATAATTATTGCAATATCTTTTTTTGATGTATCTTGAGAACATAAAGGTAAGGGTAAGTTCAGAAAAGGAGAGAGAGCTTAAGGAGTTCCTCAAGGATATATCGGGGCACATCCTCGAACATAAAGGTCTTTACAGATTTGACTTCTTCAGGAATACCACTGTCTCTTCAGATTTCATAATCCAGCTATGCTGGAGAGAGAAGATAGACTTGAGCTTTGGAAGTAATCTTGCCTACGAGATATTAGAGGGTCTACAGAGGATTGGGCTGACAAACTATACCATCTGGGCTAAAGAGATAATAACCTCAGACAGCCATCTATACGATGATACAAAGGAAAATGCAGCAGATTGTAATGACAAAACCAATAAAATAAAAGAGGAGGTATCCATGGAAAGGAAAGAGGATGAAAAAGGGGTGGCTAACAAGGTTACCCGAAGAGGATTCTTAAAGGCAGGGGTAAGCGCTGGTATGCTTGCAGCGGCAACAGGCCTTGCCCTTGATTTAAGCAAAAAGGACGCAGAGGCGGCAGAGAGGAAGCTGCCAAAGAAATGGGATGAGGAGATAGATGTGGTGATTGTGGGTTCAGGCTTTGCCGGCCTTGCTGCAGCAGCAGAGGCAGGTAAAAAGGGTGCAAAGGTCGTGATACTGGAGAAGATGCCTACCTATGGTGGAAACTCCATTATAAACGGCGGTGTCTATGCAGCATGGGACAGCAAACTCCATCTGAGACAGAAAAAAAACCTCGGCGATGACAGCCCAACACAGCATTTTAACGATACATTAAAGGGCGGAGACTATTACAACATACCCAGTCTTGTCAAAAATCTCACAGAAGGTGCTGCTGATGCCCTTAACTGGATGATAGATGAGGGAGGCTGCAGGCTCCGTGATGCACTCACAAGGGCCGGTGGTCATAGTGCATACAGGACCCATACAGTTGTAGAGGGTGTTGGTAAGGGTTTTACAGAACCTTTGAGGAAGATTGCCGAGAAATACGGTGCAAAAATCAGGCTGAACAATGAGATTACATGGATATGGAGAAAGGATACAGAAGGGCCTGTCCTGGGTGTAGAGGTCAAAACCCCTAAAGGGAAGAGAAACATAAAGGTAAAGAAGGCATTGATACTTGCTTCAGGTGGCTTTAGTAGAGACATTAAGATGCGTCAGGCATTCAACCCCTCTGTAATCCCCGATTACAACAGCACAAACCATCCCGGTGCAACAGGTGAGTGTATTAGATTTGCCCAGGCAATAGGCGCAGATACATTACAGATGGCTTTTATCCAGTTATACCCCTTTGCAGAACCAGAGACAGGCATCCTCGACAACCCTGCTGTCTATCCCTTCAACGGTGTGGGATATGGCCTTATCTATGTAGACAAAAACGGGAAGAGGTTTGTCAATGAGCTCGAGAGAAGGGATGTCTGCTCTATGGCACAGATTAAATTAGGACAGAAGCCCACCTATTCCATATTCAACGAGGAGATGGTAACCAAGATGGGCGGGACCATGGAGGAGATCCAGAAAGGTATGGCAAAAGGCCGTTTTATAAAGGCTGATACCATAGAAGAACTCGCCAATAAACTCAAGATCCCTGCGCAGAACCTCGTGGAGACAGTAAAGAAATATAACCAGTATATAAAGGACGGTAAGGATCCTGATTTTAATAAGCCCATCACAAAGGCAATGATCCCCCTCGAAAAAGGCCCTTTCTATGCAGTTGCCCAGTGGCCTGCAGTCCACCATACTATGGGTGGCATAAGGATAAATGAAAAGGCACAGGTAATAGATATATGGGGCAAGGTGATACCAAAATTTTATGCAGCAGGCGAGGTCACCGGTGGTGTCCACGGCTCCAACAGGCTTGGCAGTAACGCAATACCAGACTGCGTAGTCCATGGCCGTATAGCAGGGATTAATGCAGCACAGGAAAAGGCATAAAAAAAAATAATAGTAAGGGGGGTCTATTGGCCCCCTCTTACTATCTTGGGGTTAACTATGAAAAAGACAGTGTTGCTTTCAGTTGTATTTATCCTGGTAATTGTTATTATTGCCATACCTCTTTTGGCACAGACAAAGAAACAAACGACAAAGACAGTAGCAAAAAAAGCATTGTGTCTATCCTGTCATGAGAATACCCAGTCTATCCTACCAAAGAACCATAAACCTGTATCCGGTGATACAATAGCATCCTGTAATCCATGCCATAAACCTGATTTATCCGGTAAGGCAGAACCAAGACCATATGCCGGGACACTCCACAGGGCACACGTCAAAGAGGGTTCTACGGCAGACTGTATGATATGTCACACATATAAAGGGGGTAGATTAGGTATCTCAGGGACAGGTGTATCCTTAGGGAAGGTCGAGAAGGAAGACCTGGAAAACACTAAAAAAATATTCTTGTCATGGTCACAATCAAAAAACATGGATGGTATCCACGGCAAGGTGGACATAATGTGCAGTGCATGCCATGGGAATAAACTGGCCACAACAGGTGACACAGTAGAAAATGACCGCTGCCTTACGTGTCATGGGCCACTGGAGGCATTACAAAAAAGGAGCGAACCCAAGGATTTTCCTGACAGAAACCCACACAACTCACACCTTGGGGATATAGCCTGCACCGTATGTCATAAGGCACATAGTCCTTCCACTGTCTACTGTCTTGGTTGTCATGGAAACTTTAAGATGAAGATACCAGGGGCTGAGCCAAAAGGGTAGACTATAGATTCCCCCCTAAGGGTAAATTCCTCCACCCTTAGGGGGAAAGACACTTAAGGTTATTGATGCCTTTTTCAAAGGTCCTGGGTATTACCCCTTGCGCTTACCTGGACAACCTTAAAGGGTATATTTTTACCTGCCATGTCCATCCCTTTCTGAATAATTACAGGGAGTTTTGAACAGCAGGGAACCTCCATAATCAAGGCTGTCACGCTTTTTATATCAGAGGTCTTAAATATCTCTGCAAATCTTTTGATGTAGAATTCTGTATCATCGAATTTAGGACATCCTATAAGACATGACCTCCCCTTTAAAAAATCCCTGTGAAAATCAGGATATGCAACAGGTGTGCAGTCTGCGGCAACAAGTAAATGGGCATTTTTAAGAAATGGTGCTGTGGGTGGAACAAGCCTTATCTGGATGGGCCAGTGCGAAAGAAATGAGGGTGATGGGCCTGCACAGCATGAAGTCTGTGCAGGCTCTGTTTTATTTCCACTGAACATCTGGACATGGGTGGATGGACAGCCGCAGGGTAAAATATCTAAGCCCGGTAAGGGTTTTATTGTTTCTTTGCCTTTAGCCTGAAGATGGTTTTCCATTGCCTCTGGGTCAAATTCGTCTGCCTCTCGCTCAATTATCCGAAGGGCATGCTCCGGACAATTACCTATGCATGCCCCGAGTCCATCACAGTAGCTTTCTTTAACTACCTTTGCCTTGCCATCTATAACCTCTATGGCGCCCTCTGCACAGGCAGTTACGCATTCACCGCAGCCTGTGCATCTTTCCTCGTCTATCTCTATGATATTTCTTTTTATCTTCATATGTGTTCCTTTAGTGTTTTTAATTTCCCTTGGTTTTATATAGCTGCCGCCATTAACCGAGTATAGCCTTTAAGTCCTCATCCGGTGTTGTAATGGGCTTAATATCAAAGTTCTTTACCAGGACATCCAGTATATTTGGCGTGATAAATGCAGGCAGTGATGGCCCGAGCCTTATGTTTTTTATACCCAGATAAAGGAGGGTTAAAAGTATTGCCACTGCCTTCTGCTCATACCATGAAAGAATCAGGGATAAAGGCAGCTCATTTACACCTACACCGAATGCCTTGGCAAGGGCAACTGCTATCTGTATTGCAGAATAGGCATCATTACACTGACCTATATCCAGTAGCCTCGGTATACCACCTATATCTCCCAGGTCTTTATCAAAGAAGCGGAATTTACCGCAGGCAAGGGTGAGCACAATTGAATCCTTCGGGGCCTTTTCCACAAATTCAGTGTAATAGTTTCTCCCTGGCTTTGCACCGTCACAGCCTGCCACGAGGAAAAAGTGGCGGATGTTTTTATTTTTTACTGCCTCTATTACCTTGTCTGCCACGCCAAGGACCGTATTTCTTGCAAACCCTACCATGACTGATTTTCCCTCTATATCCTCTGCAAATCCAGGAAGGGCGAGTGCCCTTTCTATTACAGGAGAAAAATCCCTGTCCGAGATATGCCTTACGCCGGGAAAACCCACTGTCCCGCATGTAAAGATATTGTCCTTATAGGAATCAAGGGGTCTCTGGATACAGTTGGTGGTCATAAGTATTGACCCGGGGAATGCTGCAAACTCTCTGTGCTGGTTCTGCCAGGCAGTCCCATAATGACCATAAAAATGAGGGTATTTTTTGAGCTCAGGATAGCCATGGGCTGGAAGCATCTCACCGTGGGTATAGATATAGATGCCCTTCCCTTCTGTCTGTTTCAAAAGCTCTTCAAGGTCTTTTAAGTCATGACCTGACACAAGGATGGCCTTACCCTTTTTTGCCCCAAGGGGCACCTTTGTAGGCACAGGGTGTCCGTATGTCTCTGTATGGCCTGCATCCAGTAGTTCCATGGTCCTTAGGTTTATCTCGCCACATTTAAGTACCATTGATAACCAATCGTTGATTTGGAGTTCATCCCTTAAGATGGCAGACAATGCCTCATGGATAAAGGCATAGATTGCATCGTCTTCTTTTCCCAGTATCTGGGCATGATGTGCATATGCTGCAACACCTTTAATACCGAATAGAAGGGTATGCTGGAGTGAACGGACATCTGACTTCCCATTGCTTTCAGGGGATAGCCCTTTTGACTCACCCTGTTTAGCAAGACCTTCAAGGGTTTTTTCAGGGACAAAGGTAGCAATCTTCTCTATGCCTTCAATATTTCCTCCTGCTGCCTTTACCTTTTCCTTTAATGCATCCCTCAAGATAACGGATTTGTTTATCAGGGTAACGAATCTATCAGGGTCAAAATCAACATTTGTAAGGGTGCCGAATAGTGCCTCGATTGTAAATATATTGACCTCTCTGTCTATAACCCCTACCTTTCTGCCCTCCACTGCATAAAGGGATAGTTCTGATAGGGTATATACAAGGAGATCCTGGAGTGCTGCCACATCGGGTTGTTTACCGCAGACGCCTACCGTTGTGCACCCTTTGCCTTTTGCCGTCTGTTCACATTGATAACAAAACATATCTTACCTCCTCTTTAATTTGATTATTGTATCTTACGGCATAATATAGAATTGTTATGGGCCTTATACATTGACTTAAGTCAAAAAAAATAGATTTTATGTAGCCAAAATATCTCTTGACAACATATTGTGATGTAAAGAAAATTAGTTAAAATATTTTGAGAGGCTGCGGTTGGACTTTAAAGACTCTATAAGATATATACCCCTTTTTAAAGGATTGCCTGACAGGCAGATAGAAGAATTATCAAGGATTGCCATAAGGTATTCCTTTTTAAAAGACAGGATAATATTTTCAGAGGGTGATGAGGCAGATGGTTTCTATGTCCTCATATCAGGGAGGGTCAAGATATATAAGCTTTCAAAAGAGGGAAAAGAGCAGATACTCCATATAGTAGAGGCACAGGAACCTTTCGGTGAGGTCCCGGCATTTGCAGGCAAAAGATTTCCTGCCCATGCAGAGGCAATAGAGGACAGTATCACCCTTTTCTTCCCAAGAGATGCCATAGTTCAATTAATAAAGAACGACCCATCCCTTGCCTTAAATATGCTTGCCCTATTATCGCTGAGATTAAGGCAATTTACCGTGCTTGTGGAAGACCTTTCCTTAAAAGAGGTGCCCCAGAGGCTTGCAGCCTATATACTCCTTATAGGTGAAAGAGAAAAAACAGATGAGATAGAATTGAATATCAACAAGAAACAGCTTGCGAGCCTGCTGGGAACCATCCCTGAGACCATGTCCCGTATCCTGGGCAAAATGGTATCAAAAGGCCTCATAGATGTTCAGGGAAGGAGGATAAAACTCATAGATAAAAAGGCATTGGAAGAACTTGCCTATGGTGCAAAGTTAGATATCTGATAGGGGGTATCTTTTTTCTCCAGGGGGGTCTTCTTCTTAAAATACACAAGGTTATCCGCTATCTCCCTTAATGCTGTTACGACCTCTCTGTTTGATGACTTTACCAGCGGTTCAGAACCCTTGATAAGCTGTTTTGCCCTCTTAGCGCATAGGTGGACAAGCTCGAATCTATTCTCCACCTTATCCATGCAGTCTTCAACTGTTACTCTTGCCATTTTAATGCCCCCTTACATGCTCTATTATTTTTTCAAAATCCCTGTATGCCCTTTCAAGATTGTCGTTTATTACAGTATAATCGAAGATGTGTTTTTTTTCAATCTCTTCATCGTATCTTTTAAGCCTTAATTCTATTTGTTCTTCACCTCTTAAAGACAGTCTTTTTACCAGCTCCTCCCTGGAGGGGGGTTCTATAAAGATAAGGCATGCATCGGGATAATTTTTTTTGATATTTATGGCACCATTAACATCTACATCAAGGAGGATATCAATGCCTCTTTCGAGGTTTTCAATAATCTCCTTTTTTGGTGTCCCGTATAGGTTTTCATGGACAACCTCCCACTCCAGAAAACCGCCTTTCTCCACCATGTCCATAAAGGTCTTTTTATCTACAAAATAATATTCCCTGCCATCAACCTCTTTATCCCTTTTTTTCCTCGTGGTATATGAAACAGAGAATGTAGAGGTCTTATCCTGTTTTAAAAAACGTTCTATAAAGGTGCTCTTACCGCTACCTGAAGGGCCTGATATAACAAAGAGTCTGCCTTTTCTTGTTTTTTTATCCTGAATCCTGTCTTCTTCCATAATGAAAGTCTAAATTTCAAAAAAACAATACTAAATCCTTGTGTCTGGGCATCTCCCAGGGCATTGAGGTATAAAAAACTTGTCAGCCTCTTACCTCTTACGTACGCATTGCCCAGGATGTCCTCTTGTGGCGTTTCAAATATAATTTATTATAACCCTATAAACTCAATAAACCTGATAACTCCAAATGGTATGGGGTTCCCCTGGTGTAGGTGACCTCTATGTCACTTTTTTGTTACTCCACATTTTGAACCTGTTCCCTCATCTTCTCTATCTCTACCTTTATCTGGACAACCCTCTCACTTATATAAAAATCACTGGACTTACTCCCTATAGTATTGGACTCCCTTACCATCTCCTGTATTATAAAATCGAGTTTTCTACCTATGGAATCATCTGAAGACATGGTATCCTTAAAATTTTTCAGGTGACCCTTTAATCTTGCAACCTCTTCGGCTATATCTACCCTTTCCATGAAGATAGCCATCTCCTGGAGTATCCTCATCTCATCTACCACACCTTCTTTTATAAAATCCTTGATTCTCTCCCTTAGCCTTGTCTCATGGGCCTTTATGGTCTCTGGCAGCCTTTTTTCTATCTCTTTTACCTTTGTACCTATGGTCTTGAGCCTTGATAAAAGGTCTTTTTGTATGAGCAGACCTTCCTTTTTCCTCTCATCGTCAAGGCGTCTTAACAGCTCTTCAAAGGGGGCAAACAGTTCATCCTCTGTTATGGAGTTGTTCTCCTCATAGGAGAATACATCCTTAAAACCCATTATGTTTTCCACTGTGAGATCACCGGGGATATGGTGTTTCTCCTTCAGGTATCTTACCATATCAAGATACTGTCGGACAACATCCTCGTTGATCTTCAGATTATTGGCATCATTGTTTAACCTCTCCCATTTTATTGATATATCCACCTTTCCCCTTTTTATATACCTCTTCACCAGCTCCCTTAACCTCTGTTCAAAGGTATAGTCTGTCTTGGGTAACCTAAGATTAATCTCAGTATAACGGTTATTGAGCGACCTTGCCTCCCCGGAAAACTTTCCCTTGGGATATTCCTGTTCCATCTTTGAAAAACCTGTCATGCTCTTTATCATGCCAACATCCTTTTGTAGTATCCCCTCCATCTATTGAGGATTGATATAATCTCTGACCCTGCATAATCAGGGTATGTCCATTCAAGGGGCGTATATGTGCCCTTCTTAAAAATAAGTGTTAGGTCTGCATATATACCACTACCCATGTATATCCTGTGGGTATAATTTTTCGTAGTGGCAAGTATTACATTCTCCAGTGTGATATAGCCCGGGTCGATATTGATTTTCCTTTTTTCTCCTCCTGATAGGTCCATTTCTATGCTGTTTGTGGTTAATTTGGTCTCTATAAGATATTCCCTTGGCATCAAGGGCTCGAACAGGACAAGGATACGGCACAGGCTGTCGCCCATCTCCCCTGAGTAATAATCTGTATGGTCAAAGGCCATCCTTTGGGTCTTTTCATGTATATCTCCAATCTTTTCCTCAAGGGCATCTATAGCTACTCCAAGCATACCTTCATCTTTATAGATTATGCTTGCAAAGAACATAACAGGTTTAGGTATCTTTACAATACCCATACTATGAAAAACTCCCTGTTCTTTCTCTGTCTGTCCCTTGGTGCCTCTACAGTCCCAGTTGGTGTAATACCGAGGCCTGTTCCATATTCTTTTATATCCTTTATGACCTCGGCTATCCTGTCCTCATCCCTAACAATACCGCCCTTTCCCACCCTGTATCTGCCCACCTCGAACTGGGGTTTTACAAGGGATATGATGATACCACCTTTATTTAAAAGGGGGATGGCTGCAGGCAATATCTTCTTCAGGGATATAAAAGAGACATCAATAGTTATAATATCCACCCTTTCACCTATATCATCGAAGGACAGATACCTGGCATTTATACCCTCCTTCACAGACACCCTTTTATCTTGACAGAGTCTTTCATGGAGCTGGTTTGAGCCTACATCTATGGCATATACATGGGATGCCCCGTGCTGAAGGAGGCAGTCTGTAAAGCCTCCTGTAGAGGAACCTATATCTATTGCCTTTTTCCCAGATACATCTATGTTACACTCCCTTAAAGCCCTTTCGAGTTTAACGCCACCATAGCTTACATAAGGGATAGGGTCTTCCTTTATCTTAATCTCTATATCATGGGGGACCTTTATGTCGGGCCTTAGAACCCTTTGATTGTTTACAAACACCTCACCTGCCATTACAAGTATCTTTGCCCTTTCCCTTGATGTGGCCATCCCCCTCTTTGTAAGGACTATGTCTATTCTCTCTTTAGCCACTCCAGGACCTTTCTTACAATGCCCTCTGTATCTATACCTATTCTTTTCCTCAAGGTCTTCTGTGTCCCATGGGTTATAAACATATCAGGTATGCCTATCCTTTTTACAGGGACCACTATGCCCTCCTCGGATAGGACTTCAAGTATACCGCTTCCAAACCCGCCTATAACCGTATTCTCCTCCACGGTAAGGATCTTTTTTGTCCTGTTGGCAACATCTATCAGGAGCTCTCTATCCATGGGTTTTATAAACCTTCCATTGACAACAGTGCAGTCTATATGGTTCTCATGGAGTATCTGGGCTGCTGCAAGGCAGGGATAAACTGTATTTCCCGATGCTACTATGGTCAAATCCCCACCGTTTCTTAGTATCTCCCATGTCCCGATGGGTATCTCCCTCAGCTCTCTTTCCAGCATAACACCCTGTGCATCACCCCTTGGATATCTCACTGCCACAGGCCTATCGTATCTGTATGCAGAATATAGCATATGCCTGAACTCATTCTCATCCTTTGGGCTCATTACTATTATATTGGGTATGTGTCTAAAATAGGAGAGGTCAAAGACGCCATGATGGGTAGGCCCATCCTGACCCACTATGCCACCCCTGTCAACAGCAAAGACCACAGGAAGACCCTGGAGACACACGTCAAGTATAATCTGGTCATAGGCCCTCTGGAGGAATGTGGAGTATATGGCCACAAATGGTTTCATGCCCCCTAAGGCAAGGGCAGCAGCAAAGGTAACGCCGTGCTGTTCTGCAATCCCTATGTCGTAGAATCTTTCTGGAAATACCCTTGAAAACCTGTCAAGACCTGTCCCTAATCCCATGGCAGCGGTTATGGCAATGATTCTGTCATCTAAACTCGCAAGCTCTATTATGGTCTCCCCGAATATGTCTGTGTATGTATTGAGACCTGTTTTCTTTGAATTCCCTGTATCTATCTCAAAGGTTGATACGCCGTGAAAACGGGAGGGGTCATCCTCTGCATGGGTATATCCTTTACCCTTTTTTGTCACTACATGTACGAGAATGGGTCCTTTCATCCTTTTAATATTTTTTAGTGTATCTATGAGATATATGAGGTTGTGACCGTCTATAGGCCCGAAATACTGAAACCCTAATTCCTCAAAGAAAATACCCGGGGTGATAAAACCCTTTATGGACTCCTCTATATGCTTTGCCGCCTTATAGACCTTATCCCCTAAGGCAGGGAGGTTTTTGAGCATGCTTTTTATCTCTTCCCTGGTTTTTGTGACAAACTCACCGGTCATTATCCTGTTTAGATAGGATGATAGGGCGCCTATATTTTTAGATATAGACATCTCATTGTCATTAAGTATGACGATAATATCACTTTTTAAGTGGCCTGCATGGTTAAGGGCCTCAAATGCCATACCCCCTGTTAGAGAGCCATCGCCGATGACACTTAATATCCTGTAGTCTTCTGCCTTTTTCTTTTTTGCCTCTGCAAGGCCCACAGCAATAGAGATGGAATTACTGGCATGACCTGTATTGAACACATCGTATTCGCTCTCCTGTCTTGATGGAAATCCACTTATTCCATTGTCCTGCCTCAGGGTATGAAACATATCCCTTCTGCCTGTCAATATCTTATGGGCATAGCATTGATGACCCACATCCCATATAATCTTGTCTTTTGGTGTGTTGAATACATAATGAAGTGCAATGGTAAGCTCTACTACCCCGAGGCTTGAGGACAGATGTCCCCCTGTCTTTGAAACGACATCTATGATAAGATGTCTAATCTCATCTGATAGGATATTCAATTCAGGGACGGTAAGTCCTTTTAGATCCTGTGGCAGATTGATTTTTTCGAGATACATCAGACAGACCTGTTGCCGATAAACCTTGCTAATTCTTTGAGTGTGGTTGAATTTTCCCCGAGAAAATCTATTGATTTTACTGCCTCTTCGATAAGCTGCTCCAGCTTGATCTTTGATGCAGATATCCCGTAGTGTTTTATATAAGTCTGCTTCCCTGTGTCTTTTTTAAGCCTTTTCCCAACCAGCTCCTCATCACCCTCTGCATCAAGGATATCATCCATAATCTGAAATGCCAGTCCAATACACTCCCCGTATTTTGTAAAGTTCTTTAATTCCCTTGCCTTGGCACCGGCCATTATTGCACCTACCCTTACAGATGCCCTGATGAGGGCTGTTGTCTTATGCATATGGATATAGTGGAGGATGTTTTTTGTTGCGTCTTTACCATCATAGAGGACATCCATAACCTGACCCCCTACCATGCCATCGGCACCTGCAGCAGTGGCAATCTCATAGATTGATTGCCTGATGAGTCTCGGGCTTATCCTGTATGTATACCTGCTGTCAACAATAATCCTGAATGCCTCTGTAAGGAGGGCATCCCCTGCCAATATAGCCACTGCATCGCCAAATACCTTGTGGCAGGTAGGTCTACCCCTTCTTATATCATCGTTGTCAAGGCTTGGGAGGTCATCGTGTATAAGTGAGTATGTGTGTATCATCTCAATGGCACATGCAACGGGCAGGAGGTCATCGCTTGGTTTACCCTTTGCCTCACATGCAGCTATGGCAAGGATGGGTCTTATCCTCTTCCCGTTGGAAAAGAGCATATACTCCATGGCATCCCTCAATACCCCCGGGGTTGAACCAAAGGAGACAAAAATATCCCTTAAGGCATTTTCAACGATTATCCTCTTTTCGTGAAGAAAGCTTAAGAGGTCCATTAATTAACCCTCTTCCTGGGTAAAAGGCCTTTTTTCCATGGTCCCATCTTCTTTTTTAATCAATATCTCAACCTTTTTCTCTATATCATCGAGCCTCTTGGAAAGCTCTTTTGTTAACTGAAGCCCTTCTTTGAAGATATTTAGTGCCTCATCAAGGGGTATATTGCCTTCATCGAGGGTCTTGACAATTGATTCAAGTTTTTTAAGACCTTCCTCAAACTTCATAGAATGTCTATTATAAAATTTATATCCCCTCTTTTCAAGTATTCATTTCAATATATATCTCAACCCCTTTTCTATCTTACTCTTTGGTATGTTAATTTAAACAATTATGGAATTCTTAAGAGATGGATTATAGGATTTTTGCAGGGCTTTGCAATGGTCTTATCATCTACTTTTTTTAAAGCCCTTATGCTATATTTATGCATGTAAATTAAATAGGGGGTATTTATGCCATATGTAAACATAAGGATAACAAAAGAAGGGACAACCGCTGAACAGAAAGCAAGGCTGATAGAAGGGGTTACAAATCTCCTCAAGGACATCCTCGGTAAAAATCCCCAGACAACCTTTGTTATTATTGATGAGGTGGAGACAGACAACTGGGGGATAGGCGGAGAGACTGTGACAGCAAGGCGTCAAAAAAGATAGGCATACTTTTTTCCCTTTCTTTCACAGTCTCCCATTAAAACCTAAAACCATAATTAAGACCACATTATTTGCCCTCCATCAATGCCTTAACCTGCTCTATAAGGGCAGATGCATGGGGATTTTTCACATTATTTTTTATGAGGATATCTGTTGGTGTTACCTCTTTTCCATAATATGCCTTGTTCCAGCCATTACGGGCCTTAACAAAGGCGCCCTCAAGGGATATGCCGCCGTAGAGACCTTTTGACATGGAAAAGGTTATTATATCAGCGCTTACATTGGCAGAAGAGGCATCTATGCCAACACCTACAGGCCCCATGGCTATCCCAACGTCTGCCCCGAGCTTTACACTGCTTGAAAGCATGGCAGATACACCCCTATCTGACATAATCAGCATGATGATTTCCGCTGCCTCGCCTCCAATCTGCAGACCAAAGCTTGCCTCACCTAAGGTGTAAAAGGCAGGGCCTGACCATGTATTTCTCTTTTGGTCATAGACAATAAGGATACCGCTGCCCCCGGATGCACCAAATATCACTGCACCCTTTAGCATCTGGGGGGCAATAAATATACCCTTTGCCTTTTTAACAAGCCCCCTGAAACCCTCCATCTCCCTTGCCTTGGAGAAATTTTCAAGGGTAAACCGTGCCTTTTCCACAAGCTGTCTTGTCTCCATGGCATCGTCACCGTAAACCTCTTTTATGCCCATAAAAGGTGAAGAAAAAATCAAAAAAAATATGCAAACAAGCGATAAAATCACAGGATACCTTAAAATACTTTTTTCCATCAGCCTCCCTCCTTAATTTTTTGGACTCTTTAATAAATTCTGTATATAAATCTCCACCGACCGGTGGCTTTATTTTTCCTGTCAACAACCAGGTTCCCCGGGGTGCCCACAACAACTCTTCATCGTCAAGATCTTTTTTGCATTATTTCTGAAGAGTAGCCAGCACTTTTTCCATAAAGGCATCTTTACATGGAGATTTGTAAAAAATGACCTCATATTAGGTCGTTTATGGTCATGCATATCTACTCCTTATCTCCAATGAGAGGCAATACCTTATCTATATGAAAAAACACAAGGTATCTCTTTTCATCCTTCTGGTCATCAGGGACTTTATAAGGCTTCCTCCATCTTATCTTCTCTATTGCCTCTGGATCAGTATCTTCTTTTATCTTGGTAAGATAAAGCCTTTTTCCGGCGAATTTTTCCCCTTTTTCCATGAATAGATAGGCTGCATGGGGATTGGTCTTCAGGTTTTCGTGGGTCAACTTCCCTGTCATGATATATGCAATAGTCTCTTCATCTATGAAATGTGGCCTTGAATAGACAGCAACATCAACAAACCCTTTTGAATCTGCAGTTGCAAGGACACCCCTGCCCTCTGTCTTCTCGAAATATTCACTTAGCTTCATGGCATCCCTCCTTTTTGTGGAATCTTACTTTTTAGTGGATAATCTAAAAAAAAAATTCAAATTCTACAATGATAAAATACAATTTTTTTCGACATTATTGTCGACACAACTGATTTATTCGACATTTTTTTCCTTATAAGGAAGGCTTGTTTAAAAAATATATAAAAATATCAGTATGTTGCATATTGGTGGTCTATGGCACAGGTCTTGCATAACTGATATGTAGGTTAATAAAAATATACAGGAGGTTTCAGATGAAACGAAAAAAATTGATGATAGGCATAATGGTACTCATGTTCCTGGCACTCACTACAACTGTGTTTGCCTTTGGACCAAGGGGTGGGCGTGACTATGGTGATTTATGCAGGATGCAGACAGAACTCAATCTCACCAAGGAACAGTCTGAGAGATTATGGCAGATAAGGGAGAGATATAATACAGATACAGAGAAATTAAGATATGAGATTTTCCAAAAGGGCCTTGAATTAAAATCCCTCTATGGTGACCCAAAGGCAGATAAGACAACTATATTGAATAAACAGAAGGAACTCAATGCATTGAAGCTCAAACTCCAGGACAGGAGGGCGCAGATGAGGGTTGAACAGAGAGAGGTTTTGACCCCGGAACAGTTAAATAAGCTAAATCAGTTTAGGCCAGGCCCAGGTTACGGTATGATGGGATATGGCAAACCCGGCAGAGGTAGAGGCATTGGACCGGCAGGTTATTAAAGCAATAAAAAGGCAGGGAGAAAACCCCTGCCTTTCTCCAAATACTTCTTCACCCCTCCCCCCTATTACCCCGTCAAGTCAAAGGATAGATTTGACGGGGCATCTCTTTCAAAAGAATGTTTTTTAAAAAAATAAAAATTTGTATAATCAT
>JAKPCK010000121.1 GCA_029553295.1 Deltaproteobacteria bacterium
AAGGCCTCTTCAGGGGATGTGATACCGTCTCTTATGGCCTCAAGGAGGTTTTTGATGTCCATCTCTTTCATATCTTAATTAAAGTCATTCTACTGCAAAGGCGTTCTTAACAATCTTTACACCCCCACTGCTTATGCCCACTACATCAAACCTTGCCCTCTTATTAAAACCCTTATTTTCCTTGAGGTAGAACTGGGCTGACCTTATCATATGTCTCTTTTTTATCTCGTCTATGGAATGAAGGGGCTCACCAAACCTCGGGCTGTTTCTCTTTTTGACCTCTACAAAAACTATATAACCGCCTTCTTCTGCTATTATATCTATCTCGCCAAAGGGGTTCCTGTAATTCCTCTCCAAAATCCTGTAGCCCTCTGCCTTTAGGATTTTGACAGCCCTTTCCTCTCCCTCCATGCCCTCTTTTCTTTTAGCATCTGTCAAGATATTCCCTCACACCCTTGAATGTCTTTCTGTGTATAGGAGATATGCCGTATTGTTCTATAGCTGTTCTGTGGTCTTTCGTAGGATAACCCTTATTTTTTTTGAAGTTGTATACAGGATAAAGGTTGTGATATGCATTCATAATCCTGTCTCTGGTGACCTTTGCGATTATGGATGCGCAGGCTATGAAGAAACATTTCCTGTCGCCTTTTATTATAGTCTTAGCATCAGGGAAGCCTTCAATGCCATGATTTCCATCGATGAGAAGTAAATCTGGGTTGATACGGGTGTTTTTGAGTGCCCTCTCCATGGAGAGGAGGGATGCCTTGAGTATGTTCATCCTCTCTATCTCTTCGTGGTCTGCTATACCTATGCCGATACTATATGCATGCCCTACAATCCATTTAAAAAGCCCTTCCCTCTGTCCTTCTGATAAAAGCTTTGAATCGTTAATCTCTCCCTTATGCTCAGGGATGTCTTTCCAGATTACACATGAGGATACAACAGGGCCTGCCAGAGGCCCCCTGCCTGCCTCATCTATACCTGCCACAAGACCCTTAAGCCGGCAATGCATCAGTCTCTTTTTTCTTTTAGCTTTGCTGCCTTGCCTTTCAGGTTTCTCAGGTAATAGAGCTTTGACCTCCTTACCTTGCTTCTGCCCACTACCTCTATCTTTTCTATGAGGGGTGAGTGCATGGGGAAGGTCTTTTCAATGCCTATACCGTAGGAGATCTTTCTTACTGTAAAAGTGGCCCTTGTGTTACCGCCCCTCTTTCTTATCACCACACCCTCAAAGACCTGAACCCTCTCTTTGTCGCCTTCGAATATCTTCGTGTATACCTTCACGTTGTTGCCCACATTAACCTCAGGAAGGTCGAGCCTCATATGTTCTTTTTCGATTAGATCAATTGCCTCATTCATCTTTGCCTCCTCTTTCGCCTAATATTCTATCGAGTATTATACCGATTGCCACCCTCAAAGACAGGTGATTATATTCCCCCTGGCCGAAGATAGGTTCGAGCACCCTGTCGCAGAGCCCAATGGTTTCATCGGTTAAGCCCCAGCCTGTCCCAAACAGGATAAGTACCTGCTGGTTTTTATCATGGACAATTTTTCTCATATCTCTAAACCCAATCTGTTTATGGGGTCGAGATTTAGAGGATGTCCCTATAATAAGGGGATTGCCTTTGCCTTTCACCTCATCTATAACAATATCAAGGCTCTCCCTCGTGGTAATGGTATTAAGGGCTGCCCCCCTCAAGGGATTATAATCAGCGCCGTATCCGTATCTCCAATGTTCAATGAGTCTCTCCATTATCATCCTCTGCTTCAAAAGGGGAGTAACAATATAGCACATTTTAATCCCAAAAGTCATGCAACTTCTTGCTATATCATGGAGTTCAAGATTGTTTACGCTAGTGGCAACAACCTCTCTTTTCTTGTTATAAACAGGATAATGGATAACAGCAATATCTACATTACTCAGATAGCTCCTCCATAATCTCCCTGATTAGGGACTCATCCTCCTTGTTAGGCCTAAATCTCTCCATCAGGTCTGGTCTTCTTGTTATGGTCTTTTTGATGGATTCCCTCCTCCTCCATCTCCTTATCTCCTCATGGTTTCCTGAAAGTAACACAGAGGGGACCTCCATATCCATAAAGACCTCAGGCCTTGTATATTGAGGATATTCAAGGAGGGATTCTTCAAGGCTTTCCTTAACAGGGGATTCTGCATTGCCAAGGACACCAGGTACAAGCCTTGCAATAGAATCAATGAGGACAAGGGCAG
>JAKPCK010000136.1 GCA_029553295.1 Deltaproteobacteria bacterium
CTGCCTGTCCATAGCTTTTCTACACTTCTTGCCCACCTGGGGACAAGATGTAGAAACAGATGCAGGGTTGCATCAGATGAAAAGTCTCCTGCCTTTTACCTTCTTACTGAACCAACACCTGTTCAAAAGATGGCTCTACAATTACTAAAACTGTAGTCAGTATCGGGAAATTGATATTTATTGTTCTGTGTATAATATCAATGGGATAGCGTCAATTTGGGGGAGGAACTTCGGTTTAAAGACCCTGGTTAGTCAGCTTTTTATAGTCCTCTATGTTCCAGCATGAACTGAAGAAACTGCAGTCAAGACACCTGGGCAATTTATTTTTATCAATCAGGTATTGTTTTCCTGTGATGCCAGTGATTTTGTCTTTTTTCATCTCTGCGACACAGGGTGGTGTCCCTGACTTACATCCGTGTTTATTGTCGCAGTTTATACAGTATCTTTTATTCTCTGCTGGTTCAGCCATTTTTTATGTGTGAGTGTATATGAACAGGTTTTGCCTGTCAAGGAAAAACCCTTGACAACATATTGTGATTGCAGGAAAATGGATGGATAGCAGGGGGTGTGGTAAAATAAGCGGAAATAGGTATGGAAGAGAATAAAGACAATACAAAAATCAGAGAAATGGGCGGAAAAGACAAGAAGGAGCCTGAAAGAGAGATGGCTTCAAATGGTTTGTTACTCACAGATCTTTTAAAAAAGGCCAGATCATTAGATGAATCAGGCAGGCATGAAGATGCAATAGAGGTCTATACACAGGTGATAAAGGTAGACCCCAAGTGTTTTGATGCCTTTTACAGCCGAGGTAATATCTATCTGACCATGGGCATATATCACAAGGCCGTTAAAGATTTTGATAGGGCAATAAAATTAAGACCTAAAAATGCTGAGGTGCATTACCAGCGTGGGGTTGTATACGACATACTTGGCAACTATGTAAAGGCAGTAAAGGAATACACAAAGGCAATTGAACTGGATCCCCTGTTTGTCGATGCATACTATAAAAGGGGGGCTATATATGGCATGGTTGGTGATTATGACAGGGAGGCCGAGGATTACAAAAAGGTAAAAGAACTGAACCCAGAATATATCATCCCCCACAAAGGAGTAGAGGTCTCAGGGCATGATGAAGAAGACTTTCTTAAAACATCAGAGCAAAAACCTACAGGTAAATGGAAGACCGAAGATGACCAGAAGGCAAGGGTATACAAAAAGATTGATAAAAAGGCACAGGAATTAGAATTTTATACCAGGGCCATTGAATTAAATCCTGATTTTACTGAGGCATATTATAACAGGGGCGTTGTCTATGCTGAAATGGGTGAATACGAAAGGGCCATCGAGGACTTAAGCACTGCAATAAAGCTCAATCCTTCCTATGCAAAGGCATATTACACCCGTGGGACCCTATACGGTAGAATGGGTAATATGGAAGGTGAGCTCAGTGACCTGGACAGGGTTATATCCCTTAATCCCAATTTTTCAGAGGCATATTATAGCCGTGGGATTATATATGCGAGAAAGGGTGATTACGAGCATTCCATAAGGGACTTAGACAGATCCATTAAATTGGCCAATAGAAACTATGACGCCTACTATGCAAGAGGGGATTGCTATGCCATGATCGGTAACCACGGGAAGGCAGTAGAGGACTTTACCCGTGCCATAGAACTGAAATCTAACCTCCCGGAGGCATATTATAAAAGGGCTATCTCTTATTGCAGGCTTGGCGAATCGAATAAGGCCCTCTCTGACCTTGATAGGGCCTGTGAACTGGGTCTGGAGGATGAGGAGGCCTATTACAACAGGGGTGACCTTTATCTTGAACTGAAAGAATACGAGAAGGCTATAGAGGATTTTAATCGAGTCATCTCCAGGAACAGGACATACAAAGAGGCATACCTTAAAAGGTCAATGGCCTATCAATCCCTTGGAGATTTTAAAAAGGCATTGGCAGACCTCAATAATTTTATTGAGTTTATGCCTAAAGCCCCGGAGGCATATTATAACCGTGGTATCATATCGAGGAGACTCGGGGACAACGAGAGGGCTATAGGTGATTTTACTGCTGCCCTTGAGATGAATCCAGGTTATAAAGATGTGTATTTTATGCGGGGTGTTGCCTTAGGTGAGGTTGGCAGGGCACAGGAGGCTATACAGGATCTTACAAGGGCAATCAATTTAGACCCTATGCTTGCCGAGGCTTACTATTACAGGGCATTGAATTTAGATAGCCTTGGCATGATAAAACAGGCATTAAAGGACCTTGATAAGGCAATAGATTTAAGACCTCGATATCCAGAGGCATTCCGCAGCAGAGGGGCAATATTACACCGTATGGGTGATGTACGTCTTGCCATAAAGGATTTTGGCAGGGCATCGAGACAAGACCCATGGGACTTTTCTGTCTATTTTCAAAGAGGCCTTGCATACAAAGACCTGGGAGAAAAGAAACAGGCAATAGCGGATTTTACCAGGGCTTTGGAGTTGAGGCCTAAATATGCTGATGCATATTTTAACAGAGGCCTTGTCTATCTCAGCATGGGTGAGTTAAAGGCAGCCATTGGAGACTTTGACAGGGTTATAAAATTAAATCCCCGTATGATAGATGCATATCTCAACAGGGCCCATGCCTATGAAAGACTTGGGGATGTAGATAATGCAGCAAAAGACTATGACAGTGTAATAGATCTAAACCCAGAATACAAAGAGGCATATTACAAAAGGGGTATCTTTTGCCAATCCATTAATGACCTTGAGTCAGCAGTTAGGTATTTTGATAAGGCTATTGAGCTTGATAGCAGCCTTACAGAGGCATACTACAGGAGGGGTATGTCTCTATACAAACTGGGGGATATGGAGAGGGCAAGGCATGATTTTAGCAAGGCAATAGAGCTGGATAGGGGATTTGTCGATGCCTACTATCAGAGAGGGACAATCTATGTATACCAGGATAGACCGGATATGGCTGTTTTGGACTTTACAAGGACGATAGAACTATCACCAAACTATGCATGGGCATATTACAACAGGGGTCTTGCATATTCAAAGCTCGGCAATTTAGAGGGTGCTATCCTGGATCTCAAAAAGGCAACGATACTTAATCCTGATTATATGTGGGCCTATTATAATTTAGGGGTAATCCATGCTGATAGAGGTGATTATGAGGAGGCAATAGAAGAGTTTACCAGGGTCATAGAGCTAAACCCCGAGTATATTGAGGCCTATTACAGAAGGGGTATGGCATATCTTGAGATGGATACTCTTGAAAAGGCCATAGAGGATTTTACAAGGGTAATAGAACTAAACCCACGGCATGTAGATGCCTATTTTAATAGAGGCAGGGCCCATGGAAGACTGGGAAATATCTCTATGGAGATAAAAGACTATGATAGGGCCTTGGAATTAGACCCAAATTTTTCTATAAATTTTTATAAAGATGTAGAGATGCCATCAAGGCGAGATTCTAATATGAGATACGCTGAGGCGTATTTCAGGCGTGGTATGGTAAGCGGTAAATTGGGGAACTCAAGGCAGGCCATAAAAGATTTTACCAGGTCAATAGAGTTCAATCCAGAGAATATAAAGGCCTTTTACAATAGAGGCATTGCCTATACAGAGGTTGGTGAACATAAACAGGCAATAAGCGACTTTAGTATGGCAATAAAGCTCAACCCCAGATATGCAGAGGCATATTATAACAGGGGCAATGTATATTGTAAGGTCGGCGACCTGAAAAGGGCTATTGATGATTTCACAAGGGCCATCAACCTGAATCCAAAATACGCATGGGCATATTACAAGAGAGGCACGGCATATATAAGTATAGATAGACCAAAACAGGCGATAAAGGATTTTGATAAGGCCATAGAATTGAACCCTAAATATGCTGAGGCATATTGTAATAGGGGATGTGCCTATGGTAAGATTGGCAACACCCATCAGGAGATAGATGATTACAGCAAGGCTATAGAGATAAACCCTAAATATGCAGAGCCATACTGTAAGAGGGGGTCTAAATATGCAGATCTGGGGGATTATGAGCAGGCAATAAGGGATTTTAACAGGGCAATAGATATAGATTCACAGTATGTGTGGGCCTATTATCATAGAGGCACTGTATATGCAGACCTGGGGAGGTCACAGCTTGCCATAAGAGACCTAAAAAAGGCTGCATCCATGGGGCTTAGAGAGGCGCAGGAATTTCTAAAGGACGCAGGCATAGGATGAGGTTCTTTGATTGAAAGAGGGAATAACAGGTTTAATAGACAATATAATCCAGGGACCCCAGGACATCCGTGAGGCAGCGGCCTGTGCCTTAAGCAGAATTGGCGAACCTGCCATAGACCCGCTCCTTACCCTTCTTGGAAACAAAGATAACCAGATAAGAAAGTCCGCTGTAACTGCCCTCGGTGAGATAGGTGAAAAAAGACTTATAGAACACCTTCTGCCCCTCATATCTGATATGGATGATGGGGTCAGGGAACAGGTTGCCCATGCCCTAGGCAAGATAGGTGATGTGAAGGCTATAGGGCCACTTACAGGCCTTTTTAGAGATAGAAATGTTTCAATCCGTATCGCCTCAGTGGATGCCATAAGCAGGATAGGCAATCCTGCTGTAGACACCTTAATTAGACTCCTTGGAGACCCCAATGAGTCTGTCCGTGAGTCATCAGCCCATGCCCTGGGTAAGATAGGTGACGAAAAGGCAACAGGACCTCTTCTTCAGCTTCTTTCGGACAGGAATATTTATGTCCGCATGGCAGCTGCCCAGGCCTTGAGTAAGATAGGTGAACCGGCAATAGGGCCTTTGATAGCCCTATTATCGGATAAAAATGATGCTGTCAGGGAATCGGCTGTCTATGCCCTTGGCGAGATGGCAGATATGAGGTCTGTCCCCCATATCATAAAACTTGTCACCGATAGCCATGCCTTTGTCCGCATGGCAGCCGCCCATGCCCTGGGTAAGATAGGGGACACCAGGGCTGTTGATCCCATTATCAGGCTTGCAAAGGATAGAAATGTATTTGTCCGCATGGCAGCCGCCCATGCCCTGGGTAAGATTGGTGGTGTAAATGCAGTAGAACCGCTTCTTGCATTGCTCTCCGATGACAATCTCTTTGTCCGCATGGCAGCCGCCAATGCCTTTAATAAATTGGGTCAAATGGCATTAGAACCAATTTTGAGACTCCTTGCAAGTAATGATGCCACCGTCAGGAGGGCAGCGGCACAGGCATTGGGCAAGATAGGTGATGAGCGGGCCATTACCCCTTTAATCCTATCCCTCTGGGATGAGAACGAAGAAGTTCTGATTGCGGCTGGTGAGGCCCTGGAAAAGATTGACCCATACTGGTATGCAAGGGATGCAACAAGGCAGTACCTGCCCTATTTCTCCGAGGCACTGAAAAAGGGTGGTAAGCATGTGAAGCTCTATTTTATAGGCATCCTTGAAAAGATTGGCGAACTGGGTATATCAGATATAGATGTGGCAGATATACTAAAGGACTATATAAAAGATGAGGACAAAAACATCCGTCTTAGCACAGCCCTGGCCCTGGAGAAGATAAAGAAAAATGCCAGATAGAAATCATTTTGTTGGAGATTTTAAATCCCATGGATTTTAAGATAATAAGCCTTGGTTGTCCGAAGAACCTCGTTGAGTCTGAATACATGGCCAGAAAGCTGGAAGAGGCAGGCCATGTAAATAAAGAGGATTGCGATACAGTGATTATAAACACATGCGCATTTATAACAGAGGCAATCAAGGAATCCATCCACGTAATACTTTCTCAGGCAGAAAATAAAGACAAGACAAGGCTCGTTGTAACCGGCTGTCTTGTAGAGCGCTACAGGGAGAAACTGGCAGAGCTGCTGCCAGAGGTGGATACCTTTGTAGGCAGGGGGGATTATCCAAATATAGATAAGATTATTGAAAAAAAAGGTTTTTTTTACAAAAAAAGTAGCTTTTCAGAGACATACCCGAGAAAGGTATTTACTGCAAAACCTACAGCGTATCTCAAGATAATGGATGGATGTAATAATATGTGCAGCTACTGTACTGTTCCTTATGTAAGAGGACCACTCATAAGCAGGTCCATGGAAGACATAGAAGATGAGTTTAGATGGCTTATAGAAAATGGATACAGGGAGATAAATATTATAGGCCAGGATATAGGCTCTTATGGAAGAGATAAAGGCGGCAATCTTAAAGAACTGCTAAGGCATATTCTTCGTATGGACGGCGATTATTACCTCAGGCTCCTCTACCTGCATCCTTTAAGGATAGATGATGACCTTCTCACTATGGTTAAGAACGAGGAGAGGATTGTAAAATATCTTGATATACCTATCCAGCACTCAGAGGACAGGATATTAAAGCTTATGAACAGGGGTTATACAAAGACCTATCTTGAATCGCTCCTGGGGATAATCAGAGAAAAAATGCCAGATTGTATAATCAGGTCAACGGTAATAATAGGCTTTCCAGGGGAGACAGAGGAGGAGTTCTATAATCTCTGTGAATTTATAAAAAAATGGGGTTTTGATAACCTTGGTGCTTTTAGGTATTCAAGGGAAGAGGGCACACCTGCATACAGGTTAAGGGGTCATGTAAGAAAAGGCGTAAAGGAACAGAGGTTTAAAGGGATTATGGAGATCCAAAGGGATATCTCCCGGGCAAGACTCAAGAGGCTTGAGGGCCTGGAATCCCTTGTAATTGTAGAGGAGAGAGATGCTATGGGTATGACGGGGAGGATTATATTACAGTCCCCTGATATAGATGGTATTGCATTTATAAAGGGTAATGGCAAAGTAGGTGAGATTAGACCCTGTAAAATAGTGAAAACTCTTGATTATGATGTTATAGTAGAGATACTTGACAGATAGCGAGACCATAGAGATAATAAACTGTTTTTATTCTATTGGGCTGATGTTTTTTAGAATCTGAAAGCTATAAAAAGATGATTGAGGTGGAGGTTTATGGAACCCATTAATGAGTTGATTGCTGTAAGAAAAGAAAAGGAAAAGGCATTGAAAGAACTTGGGATAGAGACCTATCCCCAGGACAGGGGGCCCTATATAACCACAGAGGAGATAAGCCTGCGTTTTGGCACGCTCTCCCATGAGGAGCTTGAAAAAACAGATGAAAGGGTCTCTGCTGCAGGGAGGATCATGTCCTTCAGGGATTTCGGTAAGAGCACATTTGTCCACATACAGGATAGAAAAGGCAGGATTCAGGTGTATGTGCGCAAAGATGTGTTGAAAAACCCTGAATACAGTATATTCAAGAGGTTTGATATAGGGGATATCATAGGGGTTTTGGGTAGGGTTTTCAAGACAAAGACCGGTGAGCTTACAGTGCTGGCAGAGGAGATAAAGCTCCTTACCAAGTCTCTGCGACCCCTTCCTGAAAAATGGCATGGATTAAAGGATATTGAGGAGAGATACAGAAAGAGGTATCTCGACCTTATAGTAAATCCCGGGGTAAAGGAGATCTTTATAAAGAGGGCAAAGATAGTGGAGTATATAAGGAGATATTTTAATGAACGCTCTTTTATCGAGGTAGAGACCCCTATGATGCAGGTTATACCTGGGGGTGCTGTTGCAAAGCCCTTCATCACCCATCATAATGCCCTTGGGATAGATCTATATCTGAGGATAGCCCCGGAACTCTATCTAAAGAGGCTCATTGTCGGCGGATTTGAGAGGGTATTTGAGATAAACAGGAACTTCAGGAATGAGGGTATATCAGTGAGACACAATCCTGAGTTTACCATGCTTGAGTTCTATCAGGCATACTCAACCTATGAAGACCTTATGGATATGACAGAGGACATGGTATCATCCCTTGTCTATGAGCTTTATAAGACATATAAGATTACATATAACGGTCAGGAGATTGATTTTTCAAGGCCATGGAAAAGGATAACCATGGAGGATGCACTAAAGGAGTTTGGTGGTCTGGATATCTCGGAGTTTATTGACACAAACAGATTGACCTCATATGCCAGGGAACTGGGGATAGAGTCCCCGGAAAAGGATAAAAGAGGCAAGCTCATAACCAAGGTCTTTGAGGAACTATGCGAGAAGCACCTGGTCCAGCCTACCTTTATAACAGACTATCCTGTAGAGGTGTCCCCTCTGGCAAAAAGGAGTAAGGATAGGCCTGAGATAACAGAGAGGTTTGAGCTCTACATAGCCGGCATGGAGGTGGCAAACGGTTTTAATGAGTTAAACGACCCTGAAGACCAGAAGGATAGGTTCCTCCAGCAGATACAGGAAAAGGAAGAGGGCGCTACCATGGATGAGGACTACATCACTGCCCTTGAGTACGGACTGCCCCCTACAGCAGGTGAGGGGATAGGCATAGACAGGCTTACCATGTTGCTTACAGACAGCCCCTCCATAAGAGAGGTTATACTCTTTCCCCTTCTGAAACCATGAATATAATGAAATACGAGACCATAATAGGATTGAGGTATCTCCGTTCCAAGAGGAAAGATGCCTTTATATCCTTTACCACATGGATATCCATTATAGGTATTGCCATTGGTGTTATGGCCCTTATTGTTGTAATAGCAGTGATGACTGGATTCCAGAATGAGATAAGGGAGAGGATCCTCGGTATAAACCCCCATGTCCTTGTCATGAACCTAAACGGCGAGATAAAAGAGCCTGAAAGGATTGTGGAGACTATCAAGAAATCAGGTGAGGTCACCCATGCCTTTCCCTTTGTTACATTTCAGGCAATGTTACAGAGCGGTAGACAGCTCTCAGGTGTCATAGTAAAGGGTATAAATGCACAAGACATGATGTTTATGAAGAGGCTTATGAAAGAGGGGGATATTGGGTCTTTAAATGAGAAGGGGAATATACTGATAGGTAAGGAACTGGCAAAAAATATGGGGATTTTCAAGGGTGATTTCCTGTCTTTGATGGTGCCCTTTGCAGGGGTATCCCCCATGGGTGCTGTCCCCGAGACTGTCCAGGCACGGGTAGGAGGGGTATTCGAGACAGGGATGTATGAGATTGACAATACCCTTGTGGTCATGTCCCTCAAGGACGTGGAGGGTATCTTAGGTATTAAGGCAACGGGTATAGAGGTAAAGATAAAGGATGTCTACAAGGCAGACACGGTAAGGAGGGAGATAAGCAAAGGCCTGGGGCATGGATATTTTGCCAGGACATGGATAGAGATGAATAAAAACCTCTTTTCTGCCTTAAAGCTTGAAAAGATAGCCATGTTTATCATCCTGGCCCTTATCATATTTGTGGCAAGTTTTAATATAATCAGCTCGCTGGTCATGACGGTTATGGAGAAGAAAAAGGATATAGCCATACTAAAGGCAATGGGTGCAAAAAAGAAGAGCATAATGAAGATATTTATGATTGAGGGTATAACCATAGGGATACTCGGGGCTCTTATTGGTTCGTTCAGCGGTTATACCATATGCGAGATTATAAGGAGATACAAGATTATAAAGCTCCCGGAGGATATCTACTATATAAGCACACTCCCGGTAAAGATAAGCTTTTTTGATGTATTTCTTGTAGCATCCATAACAACGGTTATATGTGTCTTATCCACCATTTATCCATCTTTTAAGGGCTCCAAGATAGACCCTGTAGAGACATTGAGGTATGAATAGAAAGATGAATGACCCGGTCCTTAAGGTATCCAATATAAAAAAGAGCTTTAATAAAAACGGTAGTGAGATAAGCGTTATAAAGGGTGTGAGCCTTGATGTAATGGAGGGTGATTTTATTACCATAATGGGGCCTTCTGGGGCAGGTAAAAGCACATTTCTGCATATCCTGGGGACACTGGATAAACCCTCTGAGGGTGAGATATATTTCAGGGGTGAGGATATCCACAGGTATACAGAGGAACAGGCAAGTATATTCAGGAACGAGAAGGTTGGCTTTGTATTTCAATTTTATCACCTGCTCCAGGATTTTAATGTCATCGAGAATATCATCATGCCACTTTTGATAAAAAGGGTAAAGATGAAGGATGCCATGGATAGGGCAGAGAGGTTTTTAGAGATTATGGGTCTTGCAGACAGGCGAAATCATAAGCCAGGGGAACTTTCCGGTGGGGAACAGCAGAGGGTTGCCATAGCAAGGGCTCTTATCAATGAACCGGAGATAATACTTGCAGATGAACCAACCGGTAATCTGGACAGGAAAACAGGGAAAGAGGTCTTGAGATATATATTCGAGATATACGAGAGGCTCTCATCTATCCTCATACTCGTAACCCATGACCCTGAACTGGGTATGGCAGGAAAGAGGAGATTTAATATGATTGACGGTGAACTTTTTGAAATCAAAGTTCAGGATTAATTTTTTTCAAAAAAAATGAAAAAAAATCTTGAATATTTTTTAAAATAAAGAGTATAAACTATCTATAGATGCAGTGTAGATACTGCAAAAATCAAATTCCATAAAGGAGGGGGTTTATGACAAAAGCAGAACTTATTAGCCAGATGGCAGAAGATGCCGAGATGACAAAGACGGCTGCTGCAAAGGCCCTGGAGGCCTTTACAGGTGCAGTTAAAGATGCCCTGAAAAAAGGCGAAAAGGTTACACTTGTTGGTTTCGGCACATTCTCCGTATCCAAGAGAAAGGCGAGAAAGGGCAGGAACCCCAGGACAGGCAAAGAGATTAAGATCCCTGCCAAAAATGTCCCCAAGTTTACACCGGGCAAGGCATTTAAAGACGCTGTTTAGTGATTAATAAGTCTATTTATTGAGAGGCACACTATAAAGGGCTACCTATCTAAAAATGGGGCAGCCCTTTTATAATATCCTCTACCATCTCTTCTGCCTTATTAACATCCCCTGTATATTTTTCTTTGATTATGATATCCCCGCTTTCCTTACCCAAAAATATATTGATGGTAAGTCTATCTCCTGATATAGATGCATTTATTCCAAGAGGGACCTGACACCCCCCGCCTATCCCCTTTTGAATCTCTCTCTCTATTGTTATCTCCTTCAGGCTTTTTTCGTGATTTAGAGGTCTTAATAATTCAAGGATGTCTTTGTTATCTTTTGTCTCTATACCTATAGCACCCTGGCCTGCAGGGGGGACCATCACATCAACGGGCAATATCTCCTTTATCTTATCCTGAAGACCCATCCTCTTTACCCCTGCATAGGCAAGTATTATACCATCAAGCTGCCTTTCAGTAATCTTCCTTATCCTTGTGTCCACATTACCCCTTATATCCACGATATTTATGTCCCTTTTTATATTAATAAGCTGGGACCTCCTCCTTAGGCTGCTCGTCCCTATTGTGGCCTTTGGTTTTAATTCATTTATGCCATTATACGTATGGGATATAAATACATCCCTTGGGTCTTCCCTCTCCAGTATAGCGCCTATTGTAAGCCCATCTGCCATCTCTGTGGGCATATCTTTGACACTGTGGACAGCCAAATCAATCTGCCCTTTCACCATTGCATCTTCTATCTCCTTTACAAAAAGCCCCTTGCCACCTACAAGATGGAGTGGCCTATCCCATATGGTGTCACCCTTTGTCTTAATGGTCTTTACCTCAACCTCTATGTGAGGATAGAGGGCCTTTAGCCTCTCAACAACAATCCCTGTCTGCTTCAGAGCAAGACCACTACCCCTCGTCCCGATAATCCATTTTTTCTTCATCTTCATCTTCATAATTAAAGAGATTCTTCATTATATCCAGGACCATTGGATTGGTCTGCTGTTTAATCAGCTTTATATGGGGGTGGATTAGCTTGTTTACTATGGTCCTGGTTAGTAGATCAATGCCCTTTGCCGTATCTTCGTCTATGTTCTTTATTCTGTTAAGCATCTTGTGGAGTTCTTTATTCCTGATACCTTCTGCCTGTTCAATTATATGTGTTATTATGGGATGGACCTCAAGCTGTTTTAGCCACTGGCTGAACTTTGCAATCTCTTCCTCTACGATCATCGCGGCATGTTCTGACTCCTTGAGCCTGCCCTCCATGTATCTCTGGGACAGCTCTTTAAGGTCATCTATGTTGTATAGGTATACGTTTTCTATCTCGTTTATTGCCGGGTCAATATCCCTTGGCACTGCAATATCTATAATAAAGATAGGCCTGTTTTTCCTTTTTTTCATAATGGAAGGCATATCATCTCTCTTTACGATATAGTTATCTGACCCGGTGGAGGATAATATCATATCAACCTTTGTTAAAAGCCCAGGAATCTCTTGAAATGGGCAAGGGGTGCCTGCTATCTCCTCAGACAGTGTCTTTGCCTTCTGAAAGGTTCGGTTGGTGATATATATGTCTTTCAGACCCTCTTTTTTAAAATTCTTAAGGGCTATCTCGCACATCTCACCTGCCCCTATAACGAGGATCTTCCTGTTTTTTAGGTGACCGAAGATATGCCTGGAGAGCTCAACAGCCATTGAGCTAATGGACACGGGGTTATAACCTATCCTTGTCTCTGTCCTCACCTTTTTTGCCACATAGAATGTCCTGTGAAAGAGCCTGTTGAGATAGAACCCTGTTGTCCCCATAAAAGAGGCTGCCCTGTATGCATCTTTTACCTGACCGAGTATCTGGGGCTCACCTATAACCATTGAGTCGAGACCTGAGGCAACTTGGAAGAGATGCCTGTATGCATCTTCATCGCACAATAGATATGTATATCTGTCAAACCATTCCATCTCAATCTGAAAGGAACTGGATAAAATATCCTTTAAAATCTTATATGTTATGTCTATGTCTTCTGTGGCAAGGTATATCTCTGTCCTGTTACATGTGGACAGGACAACACTCTCCCCTATGCCCCTTGTAGTTAATTGTTTTAGAAAATCATTGAGCCTCTCCTCTGAGACATAGAACCTCTCCCTTATCTCTAACGGGGCTGTGTTGTGATTAAGACCGAATACAATTATGTGCATGTCACCTTTTTCTATATATTGTCGGTTGTTCTATACATATGAGTGGAGTCCGCCCAAGAGAAAATTTACACCCAGAAATGTAAACAGGATGGAAAAAAAGCCTATTATCATCATATAGGCGGTCTTTTTCCCCCTCCACCCTATGGCAAGCCTGTTGTGGAGGAGTATGGCGTAAAATATCCATGTTATAAGAGACCATGTCTCTTTGGGGTCCCAACTCCAGTATGAACCCCAGGCTACCCCAGCCCATATAGAGCCTGTTATTATCCCTATGGTAAGAAAAGGGAAGCCATAGGACATACATCTGTAGTTGATGGTATCCAGGGCCTCAAGGGAAGGCAGTCTCTTGGAAAAGGATGTTATCTTTTTTCTCTTTATGCTACGCTCAAGGACCAGATATAATATGGAGATAAAAAAACTGATTAAAAAAACTGCATTCCCTGCAAAGCAAAAAAAGGTATGTATGGGCAGCCAGAAACTTTTCAGGATAGGGGGCAGGGGCTTTATCTCAGAGGGGAAGGTGGATGCCCATATAAGGATAATAGATATAACAGGTAGTATTATGGCACCGAGGATCCCTGTCTTATACACACCCTTGAGATATAGAAAAAAACCAGCAATACACAAGGAAAGAAAGGAGAGGGATTCATGGATATTTGTTATGGGTGTATAGCCTGCCTCGAAATACCTTACTATGGTTGCCACAAGGTGTGTAAGGAAGCCTGTTAGAAAGAGATAATGGCCTGTTTTTTCTATGTAATCCCTGTTTTTTATAAGATAGACAAGATATACCAGTGTTGATAGAAGATAGAAGATGAGTGCTGCATAAAAAAAGAATCTATTCATGGCCAGGTCTTAAGAATTTTTTCCTCATGTCCTTGATACCCATACTACTCAACTCTTTCACAGTAAACCTGCCTATCTCTTTCATAACCTCTTTTCGAACTACAGGGTCATTCACCTCTTCTATGAGTATCTTTCTGAATCTGCCCACAAGCCTCACATATCTCAGATAATCCTCTGTGATCAGGTTTTCTATCTCTTTTCTGAGCTTTTTTGAAAAAAGGGGGAGGACACCAGAGGTTGAGATAGCTATTGTGATAGGCCCTTTTTTCACAATGGATGGGACAATAAAGCTACATAGTTCAGGGTCATCCACTACATTAACCGGGATACCCCTCTCATTTCCCTCTTTCCTTATGTTACTGTTTATCTCACGATTATCCGTGGCAGCAAAGACAAGGACTGCATCCTTCATGTCTCCGTAATTATATCCCCTTCTAAGGATTGTGATTTTACCTGATGTCTCGAGCCTTAAAAGCTTTTTTGTTGTTACAGGGCTTATGACCCTTATGGCTGCACCGAATTTTAATAACATGAGCACCTTTCTTTCAGCTACCTCTCCACCGCCGAAGACAATACACAGTCTGTCCTTTATGTCTAAAAAAACAGGATAATAAGATTTATCTGGTAATCTGGAAATCTGTGAACTCCCCTTGATATTCTTCATACCGGACATCTGTTTTTTCCACAAATGCACCCTGTGGCCCTTTTTTGCTCCAGGCAATCATCTCCTTTATAGCATCCTCATTGCCTTCGCACACCATCTCCACCCTTCCATCTCGTAGGTTTCTTACCCAGCCAGTAAGACCAAGCTGTTTTGCCTTCATGGATGTAAAGTGTCTGAAAAAAACGCCCTGAACAATACCGCTTACAAATATATGTACTCTTTTCATAACCCAATTATTTATATGTTGATTAGATGCCTATTTGTATTATAATTAACATAACAACCTTATGCAAATCAAAGGCTTTATTTTAAGCAAGGAGGTGTCCATAATTGTATAGATTAGGAATTGATATAGGTTCGGTAAGTATAAATCTTGTGCTCATGGATGATAAGGGCAATATCATCCACAATGAGTATATAAGGCATAAAGGAAGACCCGTGGAGGTGGCAAGAGACCTTATCGAGGCCCAGATGAGAGATAACAAAGTGGATTTTATAGCAGCAACAGGGACAGGGGCAAAGATGTTTGCATCATTGATAGGTGCAACCTTTGTAAACGAGATTGTTGCCCTTACAAGGGCTTTTAATCATCTATATCCTGACATAAGAAGCGTCATAGATATAGGAGGTGAGGACTCTAAACTTATAATATTCGAGGATGAGGCAAAGGCCGGGAGGCTGAAGATTAAAGATTTCTCCATGAATGCCCTCTGCGCCGCAGGGACAGGGTCTTTTCTTGACCAGCAGGCATCGAGGCTCCGTTTTACCATAGAGGAATTCAGTGAAGTTGCATTGAAATCAAAGAATCCGCCAAGGATAGCAGGCAGGTGCACGGTATTCGCCAAGTCCGATATGATACACCTCCAGCAGATTGCAACCCCGGACTATGAGATTGTATCAGGTCTATGCTATGCCCTGGCAAGGAACTTCAAGAGTAATGTGGCAAAAGGCAAGGCCATATTAAAGCCCGTTGCCTTTGTGGGAGGCGTTGCTGCAAATGCAGGGATGATAAGGGCTATCAAGGATGTGTTTGCATTAAAGGAGGATGAGTTCCTCGTGCCTGAATACTTCACATCTATGGGTGCCCTCGGTGCTATATATACAGTGCTCGATGAGCCCTCATTAAAACAGAGTTTTGTGGGTTTTGAAAGGCTAAACAGCTATCTCATTGCTGAACAGGAAGGAGAGACACTGGAGAGGCTGGTCCTCTCAAAAGAAAACATAGAGATAGATTATCATGTAAAAACCATAGACAGTGTCACTGATGCCTATCTCGGTGTAGATGTAGGCTCCATAAGCACCAATCTTGTGGTCATTGATAAAGATAAGAATGTCCTTGCCAAGAGGTATCTCATGACAGAAGGCAGACCCCTGGAGGCAGTAAAAAAAGGTCTGGCAGAGATAGGGGAAGAGATTGGCAATAAGGTTAATATACTTGGGGCAGGGACAACAGGCTCAGGGAGATACCTGACAGCAGATTTTATCGGTGCAGATATAGTGAGAAACGAGATAACAGCCCAGGCAGAGGCAGCTATAAATATAGACCCCCATGTGGACACGATCTTTGAGATAGGGGGACAGGATTCAAAATATATAAGCATAGATAACGGCGTTGTCGTAGATTTTGAGATGAACAAGGCATGTGCGGCAGGCACAGGGTCTTTTTTGGAAGAACAGGCAGAAAGACTTGGCATATCCATTAAAGAGGAATTCGGGAAATTAGCCCTTTCTTCAGATAACCCTTTAAAGATGGGCGAGAGATGCACCGTGTTTATAGAATCAGATCTAGTCCACCACCAGCAGAGGGGTGCAAAGACTGATGACCTCGTAAGCGGTCTGTCATACTCCATTGTTGCCAATTACCTCAATAAGGTTGTAGGGGACAGGAGGATAGGCAAGAGGATATTCTTCCAGGGAGGGACTGCCTTTAACAAAGGTGTTGTTGCTGCCTTTGAGAGTACATTGAAGAGGCCTATCAAGGTCCCACCCCATCATGACGTTACAGGGGCAATAGGTGTTGCCATCCTTGCCATGAAGGAGAGAAACTGGGATAGGAGCACATTTAAGGGCTTTGATTTGAGTAAAAGGAGATACGAGATAGAGACATTTGAGTGCAAGGGCTGTGAAAACCTCTGTGAGATAAGGAAGGTGACTGTGGAAAAGGAGGCACCCCTTTACTACGGCAGCCGATGCGAGAAATACGATGTTGTGAGGAGGGTAGAAAAGAAGGAGATAGAAGACCTCTTCAAGGTAAGGGAGGACCTGCTTTTCAATGTCTACAATAAGGAGGCAGATGGTGATGTCATAGGGATACCGAGGATCCTGAACATGCACGAGCTAATACCCTTCTGGAAGGCGTTTCTTACAGAACTGGGCTTCAAGGTTGTTTTCTCTGACGCCACCAACAAAAAGATAATAAGGGAGGGCGTAGAGAACATAATAGTAGAGTCCTGCTTCCCCATAAAGCTTGCCCACGGCCATATCCTGAACCTCATCAATAAAGGCATAAAAAATATTTTTATACCCAGTGTAATAAACTTTAAAAGCCCCTCAAGGCATATTGCCAACACATTTGCCTGTCCATATGCCCAGTCCATACCCTATACTGTAAAGGCATCTATAGACTTTGATGCCCATGGGGTAAGGGTATTATCCCCTGTTGTCTATTTTGGTCTCGGTGAACAGACAACCCTGAACAATCTCAAGGCCTTTGGCAAGACCATCAAAAAATCAGCCTCTAAGGTAAAGAGGGCATTCAATATAGCCAAAGAGACCCAGGCACTTTTTTATGAGAGGTGTCTCGATGCAGGCAGGAGATTCCTCTCTTCGGTAAAGGACGATGAAAAGGTTATGGCAATTATTGGTAGGCCTTACAACAGTTGCGATGCCGGTGCAAACCTCAATATACATAAAAAGCTCATTGACCTCGGTGTAAAACCTGTGCCCCTTGATATGCTGCCTTTGATGGAGGGGGTTGAGGAGGATGAGGACTTAAGGGATATGTATTGGGGTTATGGACAGAGGATACTCAGGGCTGCCAAGATAGTAAAGAGACATGACAATTTTTACGGTGTCTATATAACCAATTTCGGTTGCGGTCCTGATTCATTTATAACCCATTTCTTTAAAAAGACCATCAAGGGAAAGCCATTCTTGCAGCTTGAGATTGACGAACACAGTGCCGATGCAGGTATAATCACCAGGCTCGAGGCATTCCTTGACAGTATAAAGAATGCAAAGATCGAAAAAACCATAGAGGTCTTCAGGCCTGTCCATTTTACAAGGGATGGAAATAACAGAAGGGTTTATATCCCTTATATGTGCGACCACTCTATTGTCCTGTCCGGTGCATTCAGGGCATGCGGGGTAGATGCTGAGGTCATGGGGGAGTCCAATGAGAGCACTGTGGTATTGGGTAGAAAGTTCACTACAGGCAAGGAATGCTATCCATGCATACTAACCACCGGTGATATGATAAGGACAACACAGAGAGAGGACTTTAACCCTGAAAAGAGTGCATTTTTTATGCCCTCCGGGGCAGGGCCATGCCGCTTTGGTCAATACAATAGATTTCACAGGATGGTCCTCGATGAGCTTGGCTTCAACAATGTCCCCATATATGCCCCCAACCAAGACCATCGTTTCTATGATGAACTCCATGTAGTAGGGGATAGATTCTCCCGTCTTGGATGGAGGGCTATTGTTGCAACAGATTTACTTATAAAACTCCTCCACGAGACAAGGCCTTTTGAGGTAAATAAGGGCGAGACAGACAGACTCTACGAACATGCAAGGGGTCTTATTACAGAAAGCATAGAGAGGGGAGGAGATGACCTGGAGGATATCCTGAAGGATATAGTGAGGGATTTTTTAAATATCAGAAAGACAGGTGAGAAAAAACCCATTGTGGGGATAGTGGGAGAGATATACATAAGGTCTAATAGATTCAGCAATAATGACCTTGTGAGAAAGGTTGAGGAGTTTGGCGGCATGGCATGGCTTGCCCCTGTGGCAGAGTGGATAACCTATGTTAATTACATGGCGAAGATAAAGAGCCTCCGCAAGATAAAATTTTCAAACCTCTTCAACATATTTCTCACTGATTATTATCAGAAAAAAGAGGAGCACAGACTCGAGAGTATCTTTGAAGGGCATATAAAATATGGCAGGGAGCCAAGGATAAAGGACATAATAGAAAAGGCAAAACCTTATATACACATAAGCTTTGAGGGTGAGGCCATACTGACTGTGGGTAAATCCATTGATTTTATTGAAAAGGGTGTCTCTGGTATAATAAATGCAATGCCCTTTACATGTATGCCCGGGACCATCTCATCGGCAATCATGAAGCTGCTCCAGAACAGATATAATATCCCTGTCATCAATATAGCCTTTGACGGACAGGGTACGACCAATATCATGACAAGGCTCGAGGCGTTCATGCATCAGGTTAAAGAGAATTTTTACAGCAATGGATAACCCTGTTTTAGACATCTTCATCATCTTTTTGTTGATTATCTTAAACGGGGTCTTTTCTGCAGGAGAGATATCCATTATCTCCTCAAGAAAGAGCAAGGTAAAGGAACTCCTGGAAGAGAGAAGGGATAAAAAGGCACAGACGCTCTTTGAGATGAAGGAGAACCCGGAGAGATTTCTCTCTGCTGTCCAGATCGGTATTACCCTATTTGGCACCCTTGCATCAGCTATAGGCGGCATCCTCGCATTAAAATATATCATGCCCCTTATTAACACCATCCCTTTTGCCAGCAGATTTTCAGAGTCCATTGCTGTTTTCATTATTGTTGTTGTACTCACATATCTATTCCTTGTTATTGGTGAGCTTGTGCCCAAGTATATAGGGATGAATTACAGAGAAAAGGCAGCCCTCCACATAGCCCCCATATTTGATTTAACTGCACGACTCTTTTTCTTCTTTGTTGACTTCCTTACAGTATCAACCAATTTTGTAGTTAAGGGTCTGAATCTCAAAAAGATTGAGGAGCATATAGGTGAAAAAGAGATTAAGATGCTTATCGAGGAGGGCAGGAGAAAGGGGATATTTGACAAGACAGAAGAGGAGTTAATACATGGTGTCTTCGAGTTTGCCGATAAATCAGTAAAAGACATTATGGTGCCCAAACCAAACATATACGGGATAGATATAGAAAAGAGCAGAGATGAGATATTAAAATACATCATAGAGAACGAATTTTCTCGCTACCCTGTATATAGAGACCATATAGACAACATTATAGGGATTGTGTATCACAAGGATATAACAAAGTGTATATGGACCAAGGATAACTTTGACCTCAACAGGCTCTTGAAAAAACCATTTTTTGTCCCGGACACCATGAAGATAAGCATCTTGCTTAAAGAGATGCAAAAGAGGCATGTCCATATGGCTGTTGTCATAGATGAATACGGCACCACTGTAGGTATCGTAACCCTTGAGGACATAATGGAGGAGATATTCGGGGAGATTATGGATGAGACTGATGTGGATGACAGGCTCGAGAGGCAAAAAGACGGCTCTGTCCTCATAGATGCCTCTTATTCTGTAAGGGACATAAATAATGTCCTTCACCTTGACCTGCCTGAATCACCTGACTATGAGACAATAGGAGGGTTTATCCTGTCTAAATTGCAGGACATGGCAAGGGGTGGGGAGATTGTAAACCATGGGGCATACAGATTCACTGTAGTTGGGGTCAAAGACAGGAGGATAACCAAGATAAAGCTCGAGAAAAGCCGTTCAGGCCCAAGACATAAAAACAATACTTAGCATATAAAATCGAAAAAGTTGTTTTGTAAATCTCCACAGGTTAAGCTACTATATGGTTGAGAGGATTTTTTCTGCCTCTTGAATCAATTTTCTATTCTTCTCATTTTTATACTGGATTAATGCACGGTGCATCTTCCTTTCTTTAAATGTTTTGGCCACATATAGTTTTTCACCGGTAAAGGGATGTTCTTCTGTGTAATACATGCAACCGGATGCTGTCATGGGAAGGGGTATAAAGTCCTGAATCTGTTCAGGATAGATGCCTCTCCTTTTCAGGTAAAGGGATGTAAGATAGGCATCTTCAAGCGTTGAGCCTGGATGGCCACATATAAAGTAGTGGACAAGGTATTGTTCTTTTTTCAGTCTCCTGTTTATCTCTTTATATCTATTGGCGAATTCCTCATAGATTTCAATATGGGGTTTATTCATTAACTTTAATATGCGATTAATGCAGTGTTCAGGGGCGACCTTCATCTGACCGCTTATATGATTCTTACAGAGTTGGATGAGGTATTCTGTAGATCCTCTGTCAACAAGAAGGTCATATCTTATGCCGCTTTCTATAAAAACGTGCTTTACCTTTGGGAGGGAAAGGACCTTGCTCAATAGTTCTATGGCATCACTATATCCTATATGGAGATTTTTGCATCTTTTAGGCATCAGGCAATGTTTTTCTGTGCATGTCCCTTTTTTATCCCATAATGGACACTCTGCCTTATAGAGATTTGCTGTAGGGCCTCCTATATCAGTTATAGTACCCCTGAAGTCTTTCCTTTCTGTTAAAAGCCTTGCCTCTTCTATAATAGACTCTTTACTCCTTGACTGGATAATCCTGCCCTGGTGCATGGAAAGACCGCAGAAACTGCATTCACCGCAACAACCCCTGTGGGAGACAATAGAAAACCTGACTGTCTCAAAGCCAGGGATACCCCCTATTTTTTTGTAGGATGGATGTATATCTCTTGCAAAGGGGAGTCTGTAGATTGCATCGAGCTCACTGGTCTTTAGGGGTAGTGCCGGCGGATACTGGACTACATATCGGTTTCCATGTCTCTGGATTAACACCTTTGCCCTGAAAGGGTCCTGATTCCTGTATGTTTGTCTAAATGCCTCATTGAATTTCTTCTTCTCCTCTTTTATCTCTTCATATGAAAGGACCTCTATGATATCTAACTCTTCCCTTGTGATGTCTTCCCTATCCTTGACAATGACCGCTGTCCCCCTTATACCTCTTAGGCCTATGCCTTTTTTAACCCTGTGGGCTATCTCTACAACCTGTTTTTCACCCATTCCATAGACAAGTATATCTGCCCTGGAATCAAAGATGATAGACCTCCGCACATCATTATCCCACCAGTCATAATGGGCAAACCTCCTGAGGCTTGCCTCTATCCCCCCTATTACTATTGTTATATCCCCGAAGGCCTCACGGACACGGTTTGCATAGACTATTGTTGCCCTGTCTGGACGGAGCCCTATCTTGCCTCCCGGTGAATAATCATCTTTTCTCCTTGGTTTCTTGTTTGCCGTATAGTTTGCTACCATGGAATCCATATTCCCGGCGGTTATACCGAAAAAGAGCCTCGGTCTGCCCAGTTTTTTAAAATCATCTATACTTTTCCAGTCTGGCTGGGCTATGATTCCCACCTTATATCCTGCATCCTCCAGCACCCTGCCTATTATTGCGGTTCCGTATGATGGGTGGTCTACATAGGCATCCCCTGTTATGAGGATTATGTCCAGGGTATCCCATCCTTTTTCTCTTACCTCTTCTATGGATATGGGTAGAAAGCCTTTTCTCATATTTTTTAAATTTTAGATATTGTTTTCCTTTATTTCACGGTAGCAATGAAAGGTCTCATTTTATGATCTTTATGGGCAGTGTCTTTGACCTGAAACCTGTGGCATTATACACAGCATTGGCTATAGCAGCAAGTATACCTGATACATACCCCTCACCCACCTCTTTTGTATGGAAGTGGTGGTCTTTTTTGTATTCCTCTGTGATTATGTCTATGTAATCGTTTTCTACCATCTCTGTTGCCAGGGGTAGTTTATATTCAAGAAAAGAAGGGTTCAGGGTAATACCGTTTTTCATCAAGACCTCCTCTGAGACCGCCTGACCGGTGGCCATTGATACCTGACCATCAATCTGTCCTTCTACAAGGAGGGGGTTGATGGGGAATCCACAGTCGTGTGCTGTGGTTGCCTTTAAAACCCTTATCCTGCCCGTTGCCATATCTACCTCAACCTCTGCAACCTGTGCATCAAAGGCATAGCTGTCACTCCATGAACCTTTAGCATTTTTCAGGCTCGGGCCTATCTCTGCATCCTTAAGCCCCCTGAAGAATCCCCTGCCAATGATGGGGTTTCCTTTATTTTCGTAGATGTGTCTTGCTATGGCCCTGGAAAAAGGTATGGATCTCTCGGGCATGTCGCAGACATATATCCTCTTTCCCCTTAAAAAGAGCCTGTCTGAATCTATACCAAGCTCGGCGGATGCAGAGGTAAGTATCTGTCTTCTTGCATCCTCTGCTGCCTTTTTTACTGCATTGCCTGTTACATAGGTGAGGCCGCTTATCCATGAGCCGATATCAACAGGTGTTGTATCTGTATCACCGGCAATAATCTCCACATCCTCTATATTCAGACCGAGTTCTTCTGCAACAATCTGTGAGAGGATGGTCTCTGAACCCTGGCCTATATCCAGTGCCCCTGTCAGACACCTCACTGTCCCGTCATCATTGAACTGGACTATGGCAGCAGAGTTATTGGGATAGATGAGGGTCCCTGTAAAGTAACCACTTACACCTATACCTATACCCCGCCTAAACCTCTCTCCAAGATTTTTTTGATTATAAGGAAAGATATCATCCTGTCCCCTGTGTTCTGCTTTTTTCTCTCCATAATCTGCCCCATATTTTTTATATCTCTCCCTGAAGCGTGTTTTTTCTGCTATTTCCTCTATACACTCTATAAGACCTGCGTTTTTTATTGTGTCCCCATTAGGCAGGATGTCGTCTTTCATACGGGCGTTCTTCAATCTTATATCAATGGGGTCAATACCGAGTTCCTCAGCAATCATGTCCATTTGTGATTCCACTGCAAAACGTATCTGAGGGGCACCGTGTCCCCTCTGAGGTGCCCTGACAGGATTATTTGTATAGATGGAATAGCCAATGTAATCAAGGGCAGGGATCCTGTATGGCAGGATTAAAAAGCCCCAGCATAGAAATATGCATACAACACCGCTTCCCCTATAGGCACCGCAACTGTTGAAGCACCTAACCTTCTGACCGAGTATTTTTCCATCCCTGGCAACAGCAGTCTCAAGGTCAACCACCATAGGCTGGCCATGCCTGAAATACGAGAATATCTCATCCCTTTCAGCCACATATTTTACAGGTCTTCCTGTCCTTATGGATAAAAGGGATGTGCAGAACTCATGGGAAAACAGGTCTATCTTTCCACCAAAGGCACCGCCAACCCATATCTTGTGGACACTTATTCTGCTGGAGGGCATATTAAGGGTCCTGGCGAGGTGCATCCTCTTTCTGAATACACCCATTCCAGATGTCCAGACGTGGAGTTTGCCGCCTTTATCATAGTGGGCGACTGTTGTCTGTGGTTCAAGGTAACAATGGGTCCTCAGTTGCGCCTCAAATCTGTCCTTTTTTACAAGATACGCATCCTTGAATGCCTTATCTATGTCACCAAAAGAGTTTGCGCACCTACCGCCAATATTTTTATAAGGCTCAATCAAGTCTGGCAGTTCATTAGGGTGTATCTCCGGGGAATCTGGTTTAATGGCTTCAAATATATCAAAAACTGGGGGGAGCTCTTCGTATTCTACCTTTATGGCATCCAGTGCCTCCATTGCCGTATCCTCATCTAATGCAGCAACAGCAGCCACCTCCTCGCCTATATATCGAACCCTGTCATTGGCAAGGCAGTATTGGTCTGCAGGGTATCTCGGTGTCTCTACAAAACCGTGACGGACACCCCATGCATCCCTCCCTGTGATGATTGCCTTGACCCCTGGTATCCTTTCTGCCTTTGAAGTGTCGATATTCACAATCCTTGCATGGGGCAGGGGGCTCCTCAGGATCTTTGCCCACAGCATATCAGGGAGATAGATATCAGCGGTATATTTTGCCTCCCCGGTGGCCTTCTGCGGCCCATCTACCCTGGGGATTCTTTTACCTATCATGTCTGTCATCCCCTGAATCCCCTTGCATATTTTTATCTCTCACCGCCTCAATTGCCTCGATAATCTTGTTGTAACCGGTACACCTGCATATATTCCCCTCTATGGCCTTTTGTATCTGTCTCCTTGAGGGTCTGGGGTTTTCTCTCAGCAGGGCTGTTGCTGTAAGTATCATCCCTGGGGAACAGAAACCACACTGGATTGCCCCATGCTCGATGAACGATTCCTGGATAGGTGTCAGGCCCCTGTCTTTTGCAAGACCCTCTATGGTGGTGATACTTTTATTGTGTGCCTCTATGGCCAGCATGAGACAGGCAAGGACAGGCCTTCCCTCTACAAGTACAGTGCATGCCCCGCATTCCCCCTGGCCACATGCATCCTTTGTCCCGGTGAGCAGTAGCTTTTCCCTCAATACCTCAAGGAGTGTGTCCCTGTGTCTTATAAGGACATCATAGTCTATGCCGTTTACATTTATACGGATTATTTTTTTATCGTTTTTATCCTTTAATGACATGTATCTGCCTCCAAAAGGGCATCAAAGACCATCTGCCTGACCATTAATCTTCTTTTTTTAGAAGAATCCTCAAGGTTATCTACAGGGTGGGCATTTTCGAAGGCCAAATGGGCAATCTCTTCCATAAGTTGGGGGGATAGGGTTTTACCATAAAATACATGGCCCATGTCCTTGATTATAAAAGGTCGGGATGCAACCCCTGTGAGACAGATCCTCAGATCAGCAATAATGTCCTTTTCCCTTTTTATTGCAATGGCAACCCCTGCAAGGGGAAAGTCAACCCCATCCCTTATCCTGTATTTTTTGTAGGTCGAAAAAAGACCTTCTTCAGGGGAAGGAATCCTTATGGATGCAAGGATTCTATTGCCCTCCACAGTAATAGGTCTTTTTCCATCCATGGAGAATATATCCTCAACAGGGATTTCATGGGTGCTTTCAGAGGTATAAAACACCGCCACGGCCTTTAAGGCTATAAGGACAGGTGCCATATCCCCCTGATATACAGCAAAGCACCTCCTGCTGTTTTTTACAGCGTGACAGATATTGCCCCCTCTTTTATGACATGGAGGGACAGTTTTTTGCCACTGTCTTGAACGGTTATAAAACATGCAGCGTGTATCCTGAAGGATATTGCCTCCAATGGTTGCCATATTCCTGATCTGGTGCGATGCTACCTGGATAGCTGCCTCATGGATGGCTTTATACGGTTTGACCTTTTCAAAGAAATGGGCTACATAATTAAGCATTGCTGTGGCACCTATATCTATCTCTTTGTTTTTATTGACCGATATATTACCAAGGCCTCTTATCATGGAAAGGGATATGATATGCTCTGGTTCAACGAGCCTTAATCTCATCCTGTTTAAGAGTTCTGTACCCCCTGCCATAATAATGCCCCTGCCATCTATTTTCTCTAAAAGTTTTAAGGCAGCATTTAATGACTTAGGTGTGTGATGTTGAAAATAAGGTAACCTCATCTCTTGCAGGTTATTTCCCTTTTTCTATGAGTTCGATGAGCATCCTATCCGAGGCCATGAAAAAGGCTATCTTTGTATGAGTGGCACAGGCCCTTTTAAAGTTTTCATCGTAGGCTATGCACTCTACTGGAGGTGAAACCACCTTGAAGCCTTTTTTCTTGAATTCCTCTGTCTTTTTTTGGATATCATCTACCTCAAAACACAGGTGGTGCAACCCGCCTCCCTTTTTTTTAAGGAAGTTTGTAACAGGAGACGTGTCGTCAACAGGCTCAAGGAGTTCTATGTGGACATTATTATCAAACCCTACATCTATAAAGAGCCCTGTCACCTTTTGGATGGGGTCTGTTGCGGGTTCAGTGGTAGTGTGCAGGCCTATGTCATAGAACAGCCTTTTATATTCCTCTATGTCCTTGACAATTATCCCTATATGATTAAGCCTCATGTATCTATTCTATAATAACCATTGCAAAAAATGCCAGCTAAATATTAAGACCTTTAAATTAATTTTTTAAGTAGTTTTTTTGGGTTACCTTTTTTTGTTAATCTTGGTGCTTCATCATCATAATCTTTTTCTTCAAGCTCATATTCTATTATTAATTCTTCCATTTTTGATGGTGTAATAAAGGCTATACCGTATCTTTTTGCCTCATCGATGATTGTTCTGTCGGAAGTTACAACGACCATACCTGAGGGCTTTTTTCTTATCCACTCCATTATCAACTCGTCTGCAGTTTCGTTTTCTTTTGTATAGATAACCTCTATGCCTTTGTAATTATCCCTTTGCCTCGTAAGAGAGATGCTTTTATAGGCATCAAAAACAACTGTTATTTTATTGGGTTTTTGTTTTTTATAACTGACAAGCCTTTCAAGGAGATATTTTCTTTGCATTTCAAGGTTAACTGTATCTAAATTTACAGGTTTTATCCTATTTATATAGTTATATCAATCAATTGCTAAGTGAGGCATATTTTTATTGTAGATAAAAGAGGGGTTTTATTCAAGCTTTAAATCCAGTGAAACTTCTCATATTTTTTTTGACAATGTCGTATATAACTAATACTATATCCCTGTGAAGGGAAGAAAAGATTACATTCATTTATTTGGTATTTCTTTAATATTTTTCATTCTGTCATTAATTAGCATAGTTTTTAACTCATTCGAATCACTCAGAAATATTATATTTAAATATATAGACCCGTTCACTGTAAATATATTCATGAATTTTATGTTCCTTTATTTCATTGGTTTGCTTCTATTTACTTTCTATCGTTTGAAAAAAGTGGAGATGGAAAAAAGGAAACTTAAAGATGAGGTGCTTTTGAAGATAAGGGATGAGATTGCCAGATATGTTGCCCCTCCTACAATGGAAATTGTGGAAAAAATAGCAACAGGAAAAAAAGTAGATACAGGTGAAATAGTTAACGTAACTATTCTTTTTTCAGACATCAGAGGATTTACACAGATTGGTGAAAATATGAATCCCGATGAACTGTTTAAGGTTCTAAACCTTTGCCTTTCAATCCAGATACAAATAGTGGAAAAATATCATGGTATTATAGATAAATTAAACGGCGATGAAATCATGGCTGTTTTTCATGGCCCGGAGGCAACCGAAAACGCCTTGAATTGTGCTTTGGAAATAATTAAAAACCTCCGGAATCCAGAATTTAAAATGGAAAGAGACTGGATAGGTGTAGGAATTGGTATCAACACAGGTCCTGCATATTTAGGACCTCTCGGGTCAGAAAGTCGAAAGCAATTTACCCTTGTTGGAAATACAGTCAATGTTGCCGCACGATTATGTGGAATAGCAAAGAAATTCGAGATCCTCTTTGGAAAAAATACGGAAGAATTGATAAAAGATAAAGACTTTAATTATGAATTCTTAGGAAAAGTTTCTTTAAAAGGTCTAAGTGCCCCTTTTGAAGTGTTTAGATTGAGAAATAATGAAGTGGCCAACCTTTTTTAGACAGCCTTTAGCATTTTTTTTAAGCGGTTTTGCCGCTCATACTGCATTCTCAATATTTTGCAATGTTTCATAGCACACTTCATCCGGTGTTTTCTCGTTTAACCCCTGATTGTGCCTCCATATATTGTATTTATCAATAAAACGTGTAATCTCCCTTCTCGCATGACTTATTGATTCATAAGCCTCTAAGTATACTTCCTGTTATTTTAGGGTTTTCCAGAAATGTTCTTGATGTTGTTCTTTAATAGAATGTCTATAAATTCCATAGAGGTAAACTGACCCCCTGATCTGTATTGAATATATCAGGTTTTCCGTATTTATATATTGCTTCCTCTATGGCTTCTATGCAGAAGGATACATAAAGGGTATTAGATAATCTAAAGGATAATATCTTTATTTTTGCCCATTCCATAATGGCTACAGGGTAACAGAAACCTCTTATAGCACCATATTTAATTGGCCCTTGTAATATTGAATTCTATTGATATACCTAACGTCCATTTGCGTGTTCTGCCTGTGTTGGCAGTGGCTGAAATTATTGTAGCATGTCTGTTCAAAGATGTTCTATATAATTAACTCCATGGTTTCTATTTGAAAGTAGTATATCAATAAATGCCTGGGCAGGCTTTGAGAGCGTCATATTACTCAAAAATGCGATCTTTGAGTGCATCTTGAGCCTGAGATCCTTAATCTTTATCTCTCTGAGCAGCCCATTATCTATCTCCCTCTGGACAACCGGCCTTACCATAAAGGATATACCTTCACCACTTATTAACAGTTCCTTTATGAAATCGAGGTTACTTGCCTCATAGAGGACTGTAGGTGTCAGACCCCTTTCTTGGAATACATCCATAACCACCCTCCTTGTCCCTGAGCCCTCTTCCCTCATTATTATAGGTGTCTGTGCGATATCCTCAAAGGTCACATACTCTTTATTAAATATCTTATGTTCGGGAGAGGCTATAAATATTATCTCCTCTTCACTGAATTCAATGGTGTTTATAGCCTTTGGATAATCCGTATGTGCCACTATGGCAAGCTCATTATGGAGGCTGAAGAGGCTCTGTATCATCTCTAACGAGCTACCTTCATTGAGTGTAATACTGATATTGGGAAACCTCGAGTGAAATTTTGATATAAAACCGGGCATGAGATATCGGGCATAGGTCTTTGTCGTCCCTATATGGATGCTACCCTTTTTTAGCTCTGATAGTTCCTTTAAGGCCTTCTCTGCCTGATTTTCCAGCTCGAATATCTTTCTGGCATAATCGAGGAGGATATGTCCTGGTTCAGTGAGATATATCCTGTTTCCTGCCTTGTTAAAAAGCTTTATATTTAAGAGTTCTTCAAGATTTTTTATATGCAGCGAGACCGCAGGCTGACTTATGAAGAGTCTCTCTGCAGCCTTTGAAAAATTCAACTCCATGGCAGTTATATAAAAAACACGGAGCTGATTTAGATTCATCTTCCCCCCCAATTGTAAAATTATCTCATAAGTTTTACTTATATGCAACATAAAAAATATGTATTTGACAAATATTTTTCAGATGTTAGAATTGCAGAAATAGCAATACAATTTATAAGGAGGGGTTATGCAGATAAAAGATATGAGAGATTTTATTGCATTGGCAGAAAAGGAGGGTGAATTAAAGAGGATAAAGGCGGAGGTGGACTGGAATCTTGAGCTATCACATATCGCCAAGTTGAACGAAGAGAAACACGGTCCTGCACTTTTGTTTGAGAATGTAAAAGGATATAAATCCCCTGTTATAACCAGTGTCTGCACAGAGACAAAAAGACTCGCCATGATAATGGGAGAGCCCCTTAATTCGAGCCTTGTGGATCTTATGCGGGCATGGGTGGAAAAGGGCAAAAAATCCATACCCCCTAAATGGGTTGATAAGGCACCATGTAAGGAAAACATCATGATGGGGGATGATGTGGATCTATTTAAGTTTCCTGCCCCAAAATTTTATCCAAGAGATGGAGGCAGATACTTTGGCACTGCTCATTTCTTTATATCAAAAGACCCTGAAACAGGCTGGATAAACCTGGGCACCTACAGGGCACAGCTACTTGATAAGAACCATCTGGGTACACAGTTCATCAAAGGAAAACATGCAGATATAATGCTGAAAAAATATGCGGCCATGAAGAAACCCATGCCTGTTGCCTGTGTTATAGGCTGTGACCCGCTTTTATTTTTAACAGGTGCTGCCCGTATCTCTGCCTTTGTATCAGAGTATGATTTTGCCGGTGCTGTACGTGGTGAGCCCATAGAGGTCATAAGAGGCGAGACTGTTGACCTGCCTATCCCTGCAACTGCAGAGATTGTAGTAGAGGGCGAGGTTGACCCTAATGCCTTCATGGACGAAGGACCTTTTGGTGAATACACAGGATACTATTCCGGTGTAGGGACAGATAAAAGGAACTTTGTAAAGGTTAACTGCGTTACATACAGGAATAATCCCATATTCTGGGGCACAACAGTGGGCCGTGCTGTCACGGACACCCACATGACCATGGCATTGACCTATGGCGCAACCCTCTGGCAGCAGCTTACAGATATGAAGATCCCGGGCATAAAGGCCGTATATTGTCCCCCTGAGGGTGCAGGAAGATTCATAGCCATTGTATCGGTAAAGCAGATGTATCCAGGCCATGTAGACCAGGTGGGCACAGCAGTAATATCTACAGAGATGGGTGCATATGGCTTAAAGACAGTAATTATAGTGGATGACGATATAGACCCGTGGGATATACCGAGGGTCTTATATGCCATTAGCTTTAGATTCCAGCCAAACCGCTGCCAGATAATCCACAGGGGTCGCTCTACACCCCTTGACCCATCCCTTCCCATTGATGCCAGAGATATTACAGGCAGGATTATCATAGATGCCACAATACCTTACGAGTGGAAAGAAAAGCCCATCCCCATTGAACTCGACCCTGAGATGGTTAAAAAGATTCAGGCAAGATGGGGTGAGTTAGGCTTATAAAAATCTTCAAATAAGATTTGAGGAGCCAGGGGTTTAAAGGTTACAGTGTCAAAGACCTTAACCTTTAGCCCCTGATTCTCGAACTTTTAATCTTTAATTTTAGGGGGGATCCATGAGACCAATAAGATACACAGATGAAATGATAGAGGAGTTTAAGGCAGAAGGCTACTGGACAGACGAGGTATTTACAGACTTCTGGGAGAGGAATGCAAAGGAATTAGGGGACAGGGAGGCACTCGTTGATTCAAAATACAGGGTTACATGGAAACAGGCATGGAAACTATTAAATAACCTGGCCTATGCATGGGTGAGCCTGGGTATACCCAAGGATTCTCGTATTATAATACAGGCGCCCAATAGCGTCTACGGATTTATCGCCAGGATTGCCGCTGACAGGGCAGGCCTCATCTCCCTTACCGTATACCCTTATCTCAGGGAAAAGGAACTGACCTATATGGTGGAGAAGACAGAGGCAGTTGCTGTAGCAATCCCGCATATCTATAGAAAATTTAATTACCTTGAGATGTATAAAGAACTGAAAAAGACATCACCTTACCTCAAGTATTTCTTCCTCTTTGAAGAGGAGGTCCCTGAGGGCGTACCAGAGGGCTCTTACTCCCTCATAAAACTCGCCAACCAGGATGTAGATGAGTCAAAATACAAGGAGCTCGATGCAAGGAGATTCAGCCCTTACTACGATGTAGGGCTCCTTACGAGCACAACAGGGACAACAGGGCTGCCCAAGCTTGTAGAGTGGCCTATTGCCTCAAGGGTATGCACATCCAAGGCAAGGGTAGACATTTGGCATCTCACAAAGGACGATATTACTGTTGCCATAGCACCCCACGCCGGTGGTGCAGCAGGGACGCTCACATACTTTGCAGCACCCCTTGTAGGGGCAAAGACAGTAATGATGGAGGAATTCGACCCTGAGGGCGCCTTAAAGCTCATAGAAAAGGAAAAGGCAACAGCTATTGGGGTTGTGCCCACACACCTCGTCAGGATGCTCGAGGTGGATGAGACAAAATATGATTTGAGCTCACTACGTTTTATCCGCTCTGCCGGTGGCTACCTACCACCTCAGGTGGCAGAGGAGGCAGAGAGGAGATACAAGGCAATAATCACAAGTGACCTTGGGACACAGGATGTGGGCTCTGTTTCTGGATGCACAATAGATGACCCCGGTGAGATAAGAAGAAGGACAGTGGGCAAGATGCTTCCTGGCAATAAGGTAAAACTACTCGATGATAACGGCAATGAGGTAAAAGAAGGAGAGCCTGGTCAGCTCTGGTTCAGGGGTCCCCATGCACCTGCCGGGTATTACCGTGACCCTGAAGCCACTGCCGCTGTGTTCGATAAGGATGGCTGGACAACAACAGGGGACATAGTCAAGTCAGAGGATGGATACCTCTGGATTATGGGCAGGGCAAAGGATATGATTATCCGTGGAGGCCAGAATATATATCCTGCCGAGATAGAAGGTATACTCAATGAACACCCAAAGATTGCAAATGTGGCTATTGTCGGCTATCCTGATAAGGAGATGGGGGAGAGGGCCTGTGCATATGTTGTCTTAAAACCAGGGGAGACCTTCACAAAGGAAGAGATGGTAGAGTTTCTCAAATCTAAAAAACTTGCCGCATATAAACTACCGGAGAGGCTGGAGATAGTGGATTCCCTGCCCATAGTAGGTGATTCAGGAAAGGTGGATAAAAAGGCACTCAAGGCAGATATAGAAAAAAAGGTGGCAGGGGGATAGATAGATGAAAAAGATACTCGTTATCTCAACCCTCGATACAAAGGGGGTTGAGACCTTCTATCTGCGGGATAAGATAAGGCAGCTCGGCAAGACACCTGTTGTAATTGATATATCTATGAGACAGGCAGAGGGCTTCCGGGCTGATGTGACACCGGAAGAAGTAGCAAAGGCAGGGGGTAGCACCTATGAGGCGATACTGGCATCCCGTGAGAGGGCAAAAAATACAGCCATTATGACCAGAGGTGCATCCAGTGTGGCCCTTGAGATGTGGAAAAGAGGTGAGCTTGACGGGGTGATTGGCATAGGTGGCTCCACAGGCTCCCTTATGGCCACAGATGTAATGAGGGCACTGCCTTTTGGTGTCCCAAAGATGATGATATCATCAACAGCTGCCCTGCCGGGCATGTCTACGAGATACATAGATATAGGTGATATAGCCCTTTTTCATTCTGTTGTGGAGATCTCAGGGCTCAGCGAGGTATTAAAGAATGTCATAGACAGGGCTGCCCATGCCATATGCAGTATGGCAGAGGTGGCACCTTTAGGAGGGGTAAGGAAAGAGGGGGGTAGAAAGGCTATAGCCATTACCATGCTTGGACCATGTGAGAAATGCGCATCCAGGGTCCGTCAGGCCCTGGAATCAAAGGGTTTTGATGTTATTGGCTTTTCTGCTGCCGGCATAGGTGACAGGGCAATGGAGGCCATGGTGGAACAGGGGCTTTTCAGCGGGGTTATTGACCTTGCCCCTGGTGCTGTAATCGAGCACCTCGTGGGGGGTATGAGGGATGCTGGGCCTACAAGGATGGAGACAGCAGGGAGATCAGGTATCCCCCAGGTCATATCAACCTGTGGTTTAAATCATATAACACCACCTAAGTCAAAATACACAGATGACCATAAAAGCAGGAGAAAATACGACCTTGATAAGTTCAGGACATGGCTTCGGGCATCCCCTGATGAGCTTAAAAAGGCGGCCATGGAGTTTAAAAGAAAGCTTAACAATGCATCAGGTCCTGTAAAGATAGTCCTGCCCATGAAGGGGTGGTCTTCTGTTGATGTCCCGGGGAGCGCAACCTATGACCCTGAGGAGGATAAAATCTTTGTTAATGAATTGAAGAACGGGCTAAAAAAGGATATAGATATTATCGAGGTTGATGCCAATATGGAGGAGCCTGGCTTTGCCGAGGCAGTGGTAAGGGCGTCAATCAGTATATTTTAAGCAGTTATAAAACTTTGACTCAAGGAGGTATTGATGCTTTTATTACCGAGGTTTGATTATGAGGAGCCAAAAGACCTTTCTGAGGCCTGCAGGATACTGGCAGGTCTAAAGGGTAATGGCAAGGTAATAGCAGGCGGGACAGACCTGCTTGTTAATATGAAAAAGGGTCTTATCTCACCGACCTGTCTTGTCGGTATCAGTAAGATACCAGGTTTATCGGAGATAGAGCCTCAAAATGGCAGTATCTTCATAGGTTCAAATCTTATCGTGGCAAAATTAACAGAATTCGAGGTTATCAAAAAGAAATACCCCATGCTCTACGAGGCAGCATCTGTCCTTGGTTCACCGCTTATAAGGAATAGGGCAACCATAGGGGGAAATATTGTCACTGCAAGACCTGCTGCAGACCTGCCCCCACCCCTTATAGCCATGGGTGCAAGGGTCAGGTTAAAAAATAGAAGGGGGGAGCGGGAGGTAGAGCTCGACAGGTTTTTTAAAGGCCCTGGTGAGACCATTATAAAAAAAGATGAGATACTGACAGGGATAATACTCGATGAACCACCAATATTCAGCGGGGGCAATTACATAAAACTCGGCCATAGAAAAGCCCTTGAGATTGCCATAGTCGCCGTGGCATCCTTTATAGTCCTTGACAAGCCAGATGGTATTATAATGGATGCAAAGGTCATATTAAGTTCAGTGGCACCAAAGGCAATCCATGCAGTCTCAGCAGAGAAGACACTCATAGGTGAGAAACCAACAGACAAACTCATAGAAAGGGCTGCCAATCTTGCATCTCAGGATTGTTCACCCATAGATGACATAAGGGGAAGCGCCCAGTATCGCTGTGCTATGGTAGAGGTGCTCACAAAAAGGACATTGACAGCTGCATTGAAGCAGGCAAAAAAAAGTAGGTGAGGTGAGGCATGAAGAGAATAATCAATCTAATAGTAAATAACAAGGCTTATGAGATAGCGGTTTTGCCAAACAGGACACTGACACAGGTATTGAGGGAGGATTTAAATCTCCTCGGGACAAAAGAGGGCTGTGGGATAGGTGACTGCGGTGCATGTACCGTGATATTAAACGGCAGGCCTGTAAATTCCTGCCTTGTCCTTGCTGTCCAGGCAAATGGATGCAACATCCAGACCATAGAAGGTGTTGCCGATGGAAATAATCTCCACCCTATCCAGGAGGCATTCGTGGAATATGGCGCTATACAGTGCGGTTTTTGCACCCCTGGCATGGTTCTATCTGCCAAGAGTCTCCTTGAGAAGAACCCAAAGCCCACTGAGATGGAGATAAGAGAGGCTATCTCAGGTAATCTCTGCAGATGCACAGGATACCAGAAGATAGTGGAGGCAATCCAGGCTGCATCCAAGAAAATGAAGAAAAGATAAGGAGGAGAGATTAAATGAATGATTTTAGCGTAATAAACAAAAGACTCCCAAGGGTTGATGCATGGTCAAAAGTTACAGGAGAAGCAAGATATGCAGCAGATCTCTCCATGCCCAATATGCTCTATGCTGTCCTATTACAGAGCCCACTTGCCCATGCAAAGATATTGAATATAGACACCTCTGCTGCAAAGAAGGTGGTAGGGGTTAAGGATGTAGTCACATATAAGGAGGCAGGGACAATCCACTATGGTGTAAGCCCTGCAAGATACGATGAGACTATGTTCTGTTACGATAAGGTGCGATATGTGGGCGACGAGATAGCTGCTGTGGCAGCAGTTGACTTTGAGACCGCCATGGAGGCGGTGTCCCTTATAAAGGTAGATTACGAGGAACTGCCTGTTTATCTCAATATATTCGATGCCATGAAAGAGGGTGCAGTCCCCATTCACGATGATTACCCCAATAATATAGGTGCTGAGGTCCATCAGGAGTTCGGCAATGTAGAGGAGGCACTGAAAGAGTGTGACTATGTCAGGACAGATAAATTTGTAAACAAAAAACAGGACGGTGGATTCTTGGAGCCCCAGGCGTGTCTTGCCCATTTTGATATGAACGGCAACTTAACACTGTATACATCCACCCAGACACCCCACTATGTCCAGAGGACAGTCTCCATGGTCCTAAATATACCCATTGGAAAGGTCAAGGTTGTGAAACCTTATGTAGGTGGTGGCTTTGGCCCAAAGGCATCGGCAAATACTATAGAGCTTGCAGCAAGCCTATTATCAATGAGGACAGGCAGACCCGTAAAGATGGTCATGAGTAGGGAGCAGGTATTTATGCACTCCCGTGGCAGACACCAGTTTTATCATGAGCTTACAACAGGCGTGAAAAAGGACGGGACAATCTATGCATTAAAGAATACATGCTATCTCGACGGGGGTGCATACTCAAGCTTTGGTATTGCTACTGTCTATTATGCAGGGTCCCTCCTTGGTGCACCATACAGACTCCCCAATATGAGATACGATGGATACAGGGTATATACGAATAAGCCTGCATGCGGTGCCCAGAGGGGTCATGGGGGTGTTGCAGCCAGGGCAGCATGGGAACAACAGCTCGATATTATTGCAGAGGAACTGGGTATAGACCCCATAGAGTTCAGGCTTAAAAACGTGAGAGAAAAGGGAGAGGTGACCTGCAATGACTTTAATCTGAGCAGTTTTGGTATGAAGGAGTGTCTCGAGGCAATAAGGGACCGTTCAGATTGGAGAAACAAAAAGGGTAAGCTCCCCAAGGGAAAGGGTATTGGTGTGGCATGCGGATTTTTTGTATCCGGTGCCGGCTATCCCATCTATCGCTCTGAGACATTCCACTCTACAGCCATGATAAAACTCTCTGAGGACGGCGGTACTGTGGAACTCTATACTGCTGCAGCAGAGATAGGCCAGGGCTCAGATACAGTCCTCACCATGATAGCAGCAGAGGCACTGGGTGTGAGATACGAGGATGTGAAGATATACTCCGGGGATACAGATTATGGTGTTGATCTGGGTGCATATTCATCACGTCAGACACTTATGTCAGGCCATGCAGTAAAGCAGGCAGCAGAGGACGTAAAAAAACAGGTCCTTGAGGTCCTATCAAAGAGGCTTAATGTCCCTGTTGAGGATATGGATATAAAAGACGGCTATATAGTCTTTAAGAAAGGGCAGGTAGACTTCTCAGGTATCAGGTCCTATTATGTAAAGGAGCACAGGGGATGGGCAGAGCAACCCGGTGATGATAAACTCACATTCAAGGAGGCGGCAAGGATTGCATATATCGAGAAGGGCACAATAGTAAGCGCAGGGGCATATAAGCCCGGTGAGCTGGGAGGCAAATACAAAGGGGCCACCGTAGGGACATCGCCTGCCTATGGATGTTCAGCGCAGATTGTGGAGGTCACTGTGGATATGGAGACAGGCAAGGTTACTGTGGATAAGATGACAGATGCCCATGACTGCGGTTTTGCCATTAACCGCACCAATGTAGAGGGACAGATGCAGGGTTCTCTCTCTATGGGTCTTGGGGAGGCACTCTTTGAAGAGGTGAAGTTTGATGAAAAAGGCAGGGTTGCAAACCCTACATTCGGTGAATATCGAATCCCTACAGCACTTGACATGCCCAATGTAAATACGATAATTATTGAGAGTAACGAACCAAATGGCCCATTCGGGGCAAAAGAGGTTGGAGAAGGGGCTATTATGCCGACCATCCCTGCTATATTAAACGCTATTTATGATGCCGTAGGCGTAAGGATCGATGAACTCCCTGTAACATCAGAACGCATCTACAATGCCATAAAGGAAAAAGAAAGGAAGAAATAGAAAGATGTCTATTTTGTTTGTCCAGAACTGGGATATAATCCATGGAAAGGAGAATGAATACAAGGCCTTTATTAATGACCGGTATCTCCCGGAGATAGCTGAACTCGGCCTTATAGCTGTTGGAGGTTATTATGTTGAGGTGGGGTTCGGTCCAAGGATAATAGGGGTATTCAGTGCAGAAAGCCATGAGATTTTATCAAGTTTTATTGCGAGTAAGCGTTTTAAAGACCTCCTTGTTGACCTCAAATCTATAATCTATAACTACAAGGCATCTGTATTGGAGCCAACAGGGGCCATAAAGAGGAGGGGATATACAATACAGAAGGGTGTATGGAAGTTCAATCAGTATTATGACATAAGACCGGGCATGAAGAAGGAATACGCAGAATTTGTCCTGAATGAGCACCTGCCTACCATGCAGAAGATAGATTATGTGGAGGTCACAGGTGGTTGGAATGTTGTCCTCGGGGGATTCAGTGAGATTATCGCAGAGTTTACCTTCAAAGACCCTGTAGATATAGGAAGACTTCTGTTAAATGAGGATTTCAGGAGGATTACCCTTAAACTGAAAAACGAGTTTGTCCTTAATTACATGAGCCGAATACTGAGGACAACAGAGCGATTCGATGAGCCAAGGTGGTTCAGATTATGAAAAAAGAAGGGGGGTGTAATTTTTTATAACTCAGACCCGAGGCCGGGTCTGAAAATTAAAATTAAGGGGGGTTAAGAAATGGCAGAGGCAAAGAAGTTTCCTTTTGCGGATGAGGTAGTGCTCCCACCAGAGCTCGAGGGATGGGAGGAGATGTATGCACCTCAGCGTCTTTTCAGCAAAGACAGAGAAGATTGGGAAAAGAGGCATTTCTGGTATCAAGATAAGACCCATGCACCTGAACCACTCTATCCACTTGATGACATATTTCAGTCATCATGGCAGATAGCCCTATCTCAGTTCACCACCAGGGTATTCTGTATACCACCTGCACAGGGTGTGGCACAGAGGATACTGGGCTGTTACATGTATATCGCTGCTGTTGAGCCGCCTCCACCGGAGGTGATGGGGGAGAAGGCAGAAAGGTTTGGAAAGAGAGTCCCCTATGTATTCCAGAATTATAATATGCTCTGGGATAAATGGTACGAGAAATTTGATGCCCTGGGAAAACAGATGAAGGAATTGAAGGTAATAAAAGAGTTTGATAAGTATGTCCCGGAAGAAGAGGTTATACCTTATCCCAAGGGATATACACAGGCATATGAGCTCATAGAATCGTTCAACAATATTATAAACATGATAATAAAGGCCTGGCAGTGGCACTTTGAGTATCTGAACCTTGCCTACCTTGGTTATCTTATGTTTACTGACACTGCAAAGAAGCTTTTCCCGGGTATAAAGGAGAGCACCATTGGTAAGATGGTTGCCGGTGCAGAGGTATCCATGTTCAGGCCTGAAGAGGAGTTGTGCAGGTTGAGCAGGCTTGCAATGGAAAATCCTGCTGTAGCGGCCATATTGAAGAAAGATATACCAGTAGAGGAGAAGATAAAAGAACTGAAAGAGACAGATAAGGGGAAGGCATGGTTTGAAGAGTTCGAGAAGGTCAAAGACCCATGGTTCTTTGTCTCATGCGGCAGCGGCTGGTATCACTATGAGGGGAGCTGGATCAACAAGCTCGATGTGCCATTCAGCTATATCAAGAGCTATATAGAGAGACTTGAAAAGGGCGAAAAGATTGAGAGGTCTTTTGATGAAATATCTAAGGAGAGGGAGAGGATTGTAGATGAATACAGAAAGCTTATAGGGACCGACGATGACAGGAAGTCCTTTGATGATGCCTATAATGTGGTAAGGACAATCTACAGATATGCAGAGGACCATCTCTTCTGGGTCGAGCACTGGTTCCACACCATATGGTTCGAGAAGATAAGGGAATATGGTGAGCTCCTCGTAAAGTATAATGTCCTGAAGGATATAGATGACATATATCTATTCAACCGCTTTGAGGTCCCCATGCTCCTCGAAGACCTTGCCACAGCCTGGGCCCTTGGTGAGGGTGTACCAACAAGGGGAAAATTCTGGCAGGAAAAGGCTGCAAAGAGGAAAAGGATTCTGGAGGCTGCAAAGAAGTGGCTGCCTGTGCCTGCCCTTGGTGTACCCCCTGAAGAGGTAGCTGAGCCATTTACTGTTATGCTGTGGGGTATTACATCTGAAAAGGTGGGTGAGTGGCTAAAGGGTGGTGGCGGAGAGGTTGTTACAGACGTAAATGAGATCAAGGGGTTTGCATCATCTGCCGGTGTTGCAGAAGGTCCTGCAAGGGTATTGAAGCTCATGGAGGATGTTGTTAAGCTCCAGCCCGGTGAGATCATGGTTGCACCGTGCACAAA
>JAKPCK010000024.1 GCA_029553295.1 Deltaproteobacteria bacterium
AGGAGAAGGAAAAAACCTACCGCACCATACTGGAGAATCTACAAATAGGTTTTTTCAGGTCAACCCCGGATGGTGCATATATTATGGCAAATAAAGCCCTGGCAGAACTCTATGGCTATTCATCGCCTGAAGAATTGATGAACAAGGTAAAGGATATAGGTAATCAGATATTTGTAAATCGAGAAGATAGAATAAACTTTGTCAATATACTTGAGAAATATGATTATGTAGAAAATTTTGAGACAAAGCAATATAAAATTGATGGAAGTGTCATATGGACGCTTATAAGTGCCAGAAGGGTAAAAGATGATTATGGAAAGACCCTCTATTATGAAGGGACAACAATAGATATAACACAACGCAGACAGTTAGAAGATGAACTCATGAGTGAAAAGGAGAAATTTGCCATCCTTGTGGAGAATGCCCCCATTGCTATGGCACTAATAGATAAAAATGGCACTTATTTTTATGTAAATAAAAAATTCAATGAAATCTTCGGTTATGACTTAATTGATATACCAGATGGAAGAACCTGGTTTAAAAAGGCATTCCCTGACCTAAAATACAGACAAGAGGCCATATCTTGCTGGAGGGATAAGGTTGAGCCATTAAGGGCTGGTGAATCCATACCAAGGGTATTCACCGTAGTCTGTAAGGACGGCAGTAAAAAAAGGATAAATATCAATTGTGTAATCCTTGCCCAGGGCCTATATATAGTTACCTATGAGGATATAACAGAGAAGGAAAGGATAGAGGCCCGCTACCGCTCCATATTTGAAAATGCCACTGCAGGTATATACCAGACCACAAAAGAAGGAAAATTCATCATTGCCAATCCTGCTTGTGTAAAAATGCTTGGTTATTCCTCCTTTGAAGAACTAACTGACTCTATAACAGATATTACAACCCAGTTGTATGTTGACCCGGAGGATAGAAAAAAAATAATGGATATGCTCGATAACGGTCTGGAAGTAAAGGATTATGAAACTCAATTCTATAAAAAAGACGGCAGCAAGATATGGGTTTCTGTAAACATGCACCCAGTATACGATGAAGAAGGGAATCTCTTATACTATCAGGGTATAGATGAGGACATCACAGAACGTAAAAATGCACAGATGATGCTCAAAGAAGAGAAGGAGAAGTTTTCCATACTTACAGAAAATGCCCCCTTTGGCATGACATTAATCGAT
>JAKPCK010000017.1 GCA_029553295.1 Deltaproteobacteria bacterium
ATATTTAAGAAATATATCTTTAAGCAAAAGAATGTCATTATTATTGGTACTGGCACATCAGGTTCGCAGATGTATAGGATATTACAGAATGACACAACAAGTAGAATAGTAGGTTTTATTGATGAAGATCCAAAAGCAATAGAACCCCATCATTCATTGCCAGTATTGGGGAATCACACTATTCTTGAGGATATAGTCGAGAAAGAACATATCGAGACTATAATAATAGCAATCAAAAGTCTAAAAAATACAGAGCTTCTCAAAAGTATAGTGCAATGCAAGATAAAAGGGGTTAATGTCTATAATATTCCTTCTTACTTTGAAGAGGTGCTTGGAAAGATAGATATAGATCATTTGAGTGATGAATGGATAGTCAATATCCCCCTCTATGGTGTTAAAAGAGGTGTTTACAATAGAAGAGTAAAAAGGATTATAGGTATTGTTTTCGCAAGTTCTATTTTATTAATTACATTACCCATACTCTTTATTGCCATTATTGCTATAAAACTTGATTCACCAGGACCTGTTTTTTTCAGGCAAAAAAGAATCGGTTTAAACAGGGAGCCATTTGAGATTTTGAAGCTCAGGACAATGAAAGTCGGGACTGAAAATGACAGAAGGCATGCAGGTAAGAAGGAAGACCCCAGGATTACCAGGGTGGGGAGGATGCTAAGGCTTTTTAGAATCGATGAGATTCCTCAGCTATTGAACGTTCTGAAAGGAGATATGAATTTTATAGGACCGAGGGCATTGATGCTGGAAGAGGTTGAGGAATTTGAAAAAAAAATACCATACTTTTCCATGCGTCATTCTATTAAACCCGGCGTTACAGGTTGGGCACAGGTTAATTATCCCCATGGTGCAACCGTTAAGGATGCCATAGAAAAGCTTAAATATGACCTTTTTTATATCAAGAATCTCTCCCCCTTTCTTGATTTTCATATAATATTGAGGACCATAAGGGTAGTTCTTTTTGGTAAAGGGGCCAGGTAAAGGGAGGAAAAATCAATCAGATTGAGGTGAGAATCGTGAAAAAGATATATTGTATTGTGTTGATTGTTTTTTTGTCAATTTTTTCAAGTTCACTGGCCTTTGCTATTGATTCTGAGATTACAAGGAAGACGCTTGTTGACATCAGAGGTATCTATGTGGTTGTAGAGAACATACAGCCTAATATAGAGAAATATGCATCACGTTTTAAGATTACAAAGAAGCAGATACAGCAGGATGTGGAGCAGAGATTGAAAAATGCAGGCATCGTGGTTCTTAGTTATAATGACTGGCTCAAGACAGCAGGCAGGCCCATGCTCTATGTGAATGTGAATACCCATGAGTATGAGAAATACTGGTATTCATATACCATAAGCCTTGATGTTCAGCAGGGTGTTATGCTTGAGACAAATCCAAAGATAAAGACCATAGCCACCACATGGTCCATTGAGATGACAGGTATAGCCAATATAGGGACATTGGATAGCATAAAGACAAACACAGCTTACCTTGTTGACCGATTTATCAATGCCTACCGCTCGGTTCATTAATATCTCAGTAATGTTTGAGTAGGGGATTGGGGGGAGAATTGGCAGAGATAAACGAGACGAAGTCATTGTTTGAGGATCTGGAGATATGGAAGTAGGGCAGGAAATTACGTAAAGAATTATTGGAATTGGTAAAAACATTTCCAGAATATGAAAAATATAGATTATCAGACCAAATCATACGAGCTTCAAGGTCAGTAACAGCTAAACCACCCCTCACTCAACTACTATACTACCCAACTACTATACCACTCAACTACTCAACCTGTCGTTTTTCCCCAAGGATGTAATAAAAACCAGGTTCATCAATAAAATCAAGGATATGTATGCCTGCCTCCTGAAAAAGCAACCTCATATGGGCCTCGTCTGGCAGGCGGTCATGCATAACTGCCTTGCATGATGAGTGGTGTCTGTTTATCCCCTCTGATGAATCAAAGTGGGATATGACCATTAATCCATTATGTTTGAGGGCCATGGCAAGGGATGCCATGGCCTTTTTTTTGTTGTGAAAATGGGGAAAGCATGAGAAACAGATAACCACATCACAGAAGCTATGGACTACAGGCATATCCTCCACATCAGCTATAATGAAATGGATATTTTTCCCTCTGTGCATATCCTGATTTACCTTTATCATCTCTTCTGCATAGTCAAGCTCATATAAAACCCCATACTCTTCTATACGGTCTAATATAAATGGGACAAGGACACCTGTCCCGCATCCCACATCTAGAACACAGTCTCCTTTTTTTAGGGGTATCATGGAGAAGAGTCTTTCAAAGTCTTTTTTGTGTCTATCGTATTCCCCGGTAGACTCATCCCTGTACCACATGTGGCGCCAACTCTGTGCATGGTTTTTAAAAAACTCTTTTCTCTGTATATACACCTCATTTCTTTTATCCATAGGTATCTCTCCTTTTTTATCTGTTTTTTCGTTTGGGTGAAAATACATATGCAGCAGCAAATATGGCTGTAGCCATAAGTACTATAGACGCCCCAGATGGTATATCAAAGATGTAAGACAGTATAAGGCCTGATATACATGCACAAACCCCTGAGGCTGCGGCAATAAGAAAAAATGTCTTTAGATTGTATGTAAGCTGCAGTGCCGTAGCCCCTGGCTGGACAAGGAGGGCAAAGATAAGTAGTCCCCCAACTGTAGTGAGATTTGAAGACACCACAACCCCTGTAAGGAACAAAAGGGTATAGTATATGGGCCTCTCCGGTATCCCGCTGGAACGGGCGAGCCTTCTGTTGAAAAGGATTAGCCTTATCTCCTTGAAAAAGATTATGACAAAGACGAGGATACATATAGTCGCTGATATGAGTATAACTATATCCATCCCTGTTAGGGTCAGGAGGCTGCCCCACATGAGATTCAATGCATAGGCCTTTGTCTTTGTCAGTATCCCCATCCCGAGAAAAGCAACACCCATGAGGAAAGAGAACATAATCCCCAGTATATTCTCCGGGACCATATCGGTTCTGTCAGAGAGGGGCCCAAGGATACCGGCGGCAAATATGCACATGATAAGACCGCTCAAAAATGGGTTTATGCCGCATATCATACCAAGGACAGCCCCGGCAAAGGCAGCATGGGACATGGAGACACCTATCAGAGGCATCTTCATAAGGACAACAAAGACAGACAAAAGCGAACAGCTTATCCCGCACAGCACAGAGGCTATAACAGCCCGCTGTATAGGCATATATCCCAGGGCATCCATGATACCATCAACCATAGGATACAAACCTCTTTCCGTTATGTTCAAAGGTCTCCAGGGGATACTGGAAAAGCCTGGTCAACATATCCCCTGATGTGGCGGTCTTTATATCCCCATCAAAGATAATCCTCCCGCAGTTTAAGAGCAACCCACGATTCATAGAGGGGGGCAAGAGATTGAAATCGTGTGTCACGAGGAGGATGGTAAGGTCCTGTCTTTTGTGGATGTCATCTATAAGGTCCATGAACTCTTTCTGGATGGCCATGTCAAGGTTTGCTGTTGGCTCATCCAGTAGTAGTATATCCGGCTCCTGCATGATCGCCCTTGCCAGCAAGACCTTCTGACGCTCACCACCTGATAGTTGGCCGAATGGCTTCTCTCTGAGATGACCTATCCTCATCATCTCCATGATCTCCATTGCCCTTTGTCTTTGTTTTTTTTCAGGATTATGAAAAAGCCCTAAACGACCTATGGAGCCCGTTAACACAGCCTCCAGTGCACAGATCGGGAATGTCCTGTCTATATCCAGTAGCTGAGGGACATATCCGATCCTCAGTCTTGTTTTTCCTGACCTTTCCCTGGTTTGACCCTCTCCAAAGAGCCTAAGCCTACCTGTAAAACCCTCGAATCCTGCAATCACATTGAGAAGCGTTGTCTTCCCTGCACCGTTAGGGCCAATAACCCCTAAAAACTCGCCTTGAGAGACACAAAAATTTATGTTTTCGAGGAGCAGGTTTCTGCCCTTCTTTACTGTTATTCCATCAAGCTCAATGATATATCCGTCCATTGCCTTTTTCAATTCAATGTACCCAAAACAGCATCCACATTCTCTCTGAGCGTGGCAAGATAACCCCTCTCTGAAGGAAAGTTTGTAAGGACCACATGGGGGACCCCAAGGGATTCGGCAATAGCCTTACCAGTATCCGGCCCTGACTGGAGATTGTCTACAACGAGGGCTATCCGATTATACCTGCCTTTTTTTGTAAGCTCTACAATATCCCGTGTTGTCAGTGATTCGGGTCTTCCGTAATCTGCCACAACATGAAAACCCATCCATTCCAGGGGCTGCCTCTGCATAGATGACGCAATGGTTTTTTTACCTGAAATGCCTGCCTTTTTAATCTCCTCTCTCAAAGAATCTGCATATCCCCTCACCTTCTTTATCTCCTGGTCTTTTTGTTTTTTAATCTTTTCAGCATCTCCTGGGTATATCTTTGATAATTCATGGGCAAGCCTTATAAGCCCATCTTCATAATAAGAAGGGGTCATCCAGTTATCCCCCCCTGTATCCATAACAAGCCTTTTTGTTTGGACCGATTCTGTTTTATCCATAAAGGCCATACCCTTAAAGGTGACGATCAGGTCTGCCTTATTTATCTTCTCTATATCCGAGAGTTTTATATCATAGTGCCCCGGACACTGCCCTGGGGGCAGTATTGCCTGGACAGAATAACCCTCTTCAGGTAGGAGGGAGGATATCATCCCTGAGAGTATTGTATCTGATGTGATTATGATTGTCTTATCTAACCTTTCAATTTTTTTTGTCCTTTCAGGGCAGCCAGCAGATACCATCAAGGACAAAATAATAGATACAAAAAGGATGGACCTGAAGATTAATCTCCGTGGGAGAGGGATATATGCCCCTTTAATCTTTGATTTATTGTTATACGCCATCTCGCCCTTACTTATTTAAACCTCAAGTTCACCCCGCCGGAGAAAGTGATACCGGGCATGGGATAGCCCTTGGCATACTCATATCTTTTATTAAGTATGTTGTTTATGGCCAAAAAGAGTTCAGATTCCTTCATGTGGAGCCTGTCATAATCGAATCTGTAGCTGATACGGGTGTTCAGGAGGGTTATGTCATGGAGTTTGTCTTTTGCTGTTATGTTGGGCGTGTTAAATGTCCCGCTCCTTGCAAATGTCCCCTGATATATGTCTCTCATATGCTGCATATCCATATAGAGCCTGTAGTTTTTGAGAAAATCCCACTTAACACCTGCCTGAAACTGAAACCCCGGGGTGTAGGGCAGCCTCTCGCTTTTTACACCATTTCCGCCCTTTGCCTCTGACTGCATCCATGTGGCTGCCGAGAAGAGTTCAATGCCCTTTTGTGGGGATAGGGTCCCTGTAATCTCGAGCCCTTTTATCTCGTAATATCCTATAGGGTCATTGAATCTAAGGGGCACAGGCCCGAACATGTATGTCTGAAACCTGTCCTTTCCATAATCTCGGAAGACTGTTGCACTAAAAGAGCCTAAATCAGGTATTCTATGGGTGATACCTGCCTCATAGTGGTCTACTACCTCTGGTTTTATACCCCTCCAGAAATCACTGGCATTGTTCACCAGTGCACCCTCAAGGACAAAGTTCATAAGGGCAACAGGTGAGGGATAGTTGACGCCCCTTGAATAATTGACATTTAGGTTTGTGTGCTTATAACCCAGGATAAGACCTGCCTGGGTTGCTGATTTATCTTTGAACCTGTCATGATTAAAGTATCTGCCCCCAACAGACGGGATAGCATGGAGGCCATCCATCCTCCCTATTATATGGCTTATAGCAGCATATGGAGAAAAGAGCCTTGTATCCGGGAAATCCCAGACCCTCCTTGCCTTGCCGCCGTTTATACCCGGGACTGCTGCACCGCTATATGTCCTCTGGGTGTTTTTAAGCCCTGTCATATCCAGGTCTGCGCCAAAGATTAACTCCCCACCTCCCCAGGGATTAAAGACCTCTTTTGCCCTTATGCCGTATAGCCAGATCTCCTGTCGTGATCTGAGGCCATCTGTGCCACCACCATATCTTTGGCCGTTTGTCAGTTCCTGGAGCAAATCGAAATCTGTCCTGTCCATGTATGCCTTGATAAAACCACTCATGTTTTCATATTCGTTGTTTAGGGTCAATGTGGTGAAAAAGGTCCTCGTCTCGTATCGCTCTGCCCCAGGCCATGCAACACCGTTATTGGCATTTGGTGCCCTATCAGGCATAGGGGCATTCGTGGCTGCATCTACATAGTTTATCAAGAACCTGATACCCCATTCTCTTGTGAATTGATAGCCTGTATTTGCATAGTAGTTCTGTTGATTTGCACTGGAATGGGGGCGATGGCCACCAGTATATAGCCAGCTCTGAGAGGCGTATATGTCGAATTTTTTATCCTTTAGACCTGCAGACAGGCTTTCATTGAATGTCTCATAACTGCCCCCACTTGCATCAAAACCAGCCTCTGTCCCTTCTTTTTTCATGTATTTAGGCAGGATATTGACCATGGCATAGCCATTACCAAAGACAGAGGGTTGAGGGCTTTTATAGACCTCTATACCACCTATTGTGGCAACTGCTATGCTATCACCGAGGACCTGTCCGAATATGGCACCGAATCTCGGTGCACCGTCGAACTGGATAATAATATCAGGGCTTGGATGGCTTGCGCCCCTGCCCCTTATATACAGGCTGTGGCTTGTCTGGCTGCCTGCAAGGTTTTTGCTCTGTATCATCACCCCTGGGACATCTCGGAGCGTGGAAGGAAAGTCATAGCTGTTCTGCTGTTTTATCTGCTCCTCAGTGACTACATTATACTGGGTCCCATAAGGGGTATCTACAGGTGTAACAGGTGGATTCTCAATGGGTTTTTTGGATTTTTTTGCAGTAACTACAATATCTGTAAGCTCTATTTTTTTTGTCTCATCGCCAAAGACCCTACCGGAAAAAATTGTAATAACACATAGGAAATACAAGAAAAACACCTTTACAAAAAAATTTCTCAATCCCACACCTCCTGTGCTACTTATTATAATTTCGTGCTACCAATCAATAAAAAAATAATACTAAACCATGTCTTTGCCTGTGCTGGACATACTAAGTGTCCCATGCTTTACACCTTTTATGGCCTTTAAAGTATCGGCAAGCCTCTGCACCTGCTCTGGATTGCCCCTCACCGCTATAATCTCGAGACAGTTATCATGGTCAAGGTGTATGTGCTGGGTCGAGATGATGATCTTCTGGTAGTTGTGCTGTATGTCCGTTATCTTGCTCAACAGGTCTTTTCTATGGTGGTCATAGATGAGTGTGATTGCCCCTGCCACATCATCGCCCTCTATCCACTCCCTTTTTACAAACTCATCCCTGATAAGGTCTCTTATGGCCTCAGAACGGTTTGAATAGTTCCTTTCCCTGATAAGGCTGTCGAATTTCTCCAGGAGTTCCTTATTCAGGGAGACCCCGAATCTCACAATCTCCGCCATGTTAATTTCCCTATTGTAACACTATTTTTAGAAAAGTATCATCAAAAAAATACAGGGTCAAACTAATTTTACATGATTTATCCACATGGATTTTTAACCTGTCTTGTTTATTTTATCCTTTTCTTAAATGCTATGTCCTACGACTCTTGCTGACTCTTATAAATCGTGTCTACCACCTTTTAATTCATTTTTTGGTATAAAAAGTATTAATCCTTGTCAAGCTCGAAGGTCTGAGGTCTTTTAGTCTATAATCTCTTTTCAGGTTATGGCATTTTTTGAGTGTCTTGAAATATATTGCTTTTTTTATCACTCTACATTAAAATTGGTTAAAAACAAAAAGGGGTAAATATGGAGATAGATTTCAGGAAAGAGGGAAGGGCCAAGATAGCATCTGTAAAAGGCAGGATCGATGCTGTCACAGCACCGGAGTTCGAGAAAAAAATGCTTGAAGTTATAGAACAGGGTGAAAGGACAATACTTATAAACATGTCCGGGCTTGAATATATAAGTAGTGCAGGACTCAGGAGCATCCTCACCATAGCAAAGAAACTAAAGGCAGAAAACGGC
>JAKPCK010000022.1 GCA_029553295.1 Deltaproteobacteria bacterium
CTCCCATGTAAAAAAGAGAAGTGCCTTTGGAGGGGCGCTTTCAAGGCTACAGGGTATCCAGTTTTTGCTTGCCGAGATGATAACAAGAATTGAGGCAGCAAGGAGTCTTTATTGGAGGGCTGCATATACAGTGGATAAGGGCAATCCGGATCCATCACTTATCTCCATGGCCAAGTGGTATGCCGGTGATACTGCTGTCTATGTGGTGAATCAGGCACTGCAACTCCATGGAGGTTATGGCTATATAAGTGACTACGATATACAGAGGTTTTACAGAGATGCCAAGATTGTGGAGATATACGAGGGTTCAAGGGAGGTGGAGAAGGCTATCATCGGAGCCGAGGTATTGAAGAGAAACTGGATGAAGGCATAGAGATTCTGGAACTTATAGAAGAGTTATTTGTTAGTAAGGTAGACCCTGTCTTTTAAGGTGCGTTGAAAGAGGCTCTAAAACTCATATCTTATAAGGGTTTGACTATGCCTGAGCATAATTTTGTTGCGTTTTAAATGGAGTCTTCAAAAGTAAAAACAATCAAGGGGGATGATAATTTGAAAAAGTTTGTTCTTTTTGCATTTAACGGCGAGGCGATGTGTTTTGTCCATGTGCTTTTAAACGGCATGGATATGATAACAAAAGGTTATGATGTTAAAATTATAATTGAGGGTGCTGCAACAAAATTACTTCCTGAGATGAAAAAAGAAGGTAGTCTATTATTCGGGCTATATAAAAAGGCACATGATAAAGGTATTATAGAGGGTGTATGCCGGGCATGTTCTGCAAAAATGGAGACAATGGAAGATGCCCTGGCAATGGGACTTACACTTCTTGATGACATGTCAGGCCATCCTTCTATTTCGAGATACATTGAAGAAGGTTATGTAGTAATTACATTTTGATGCTTTTTACAAGTAAAAAAGACTTCTATTGAAACCACGCATAATAATCATCCAGTAGATAGAGGGCTGCAAGGGGGTTGTGCCCTGTAACTCGGTATTTTACGGCAAGTATAGTTGAAAGTGCCTTTGCATATTAAAAAAAACAATGAATCGTGTCTATTAAAGGCAATATAGCACATTTTCAGTATATTGGATTTTATATATTTTCCAGTTTGTTGTATAGTTTCTTTCTGCTTATGCCGAGGATGCGGGCCGCCTTGCTTTTGTTGCCACCCACTGAATTCAATACATGGCGTATATGCTCTATCTCCAATTCTGCAAGACTCGTTCCCCCTTCTTTGAGCTTTTTTATGTCTGGCCCTTTAATCTGGCTATAACCTGAAGCGAAGATGGCCTCTGGTAGGTCCTCAGGGAGTATCTCTTTTCTGTCCATGCTTATAAGACATGCCCGCTCTATAACATTTGCCAGCTCCCTCACATTACCAGGCCAGTAATATCCCTTTATAAGCTCTTTTACCTTTTCTGAAAGCTGTTTTTTTTCACCGGCCCGTGCAAATTTTGTTAGGAAATATTCAACAAGAAGGGGTATATCCTCTTTTTTTTCCCTTAACGGAGGAAGCTGTATAACAAAGGCATTCATCCTGAAAAAAAGGTCTTTTCTGAACCTGCCCTCTTTTACCTCATTGGCAAGGTCTTTATTTGTTGCAAATACAAAACGGACATCCACCCTTGTCTCCTTTGTATCTCCCAGTTTCATAAATGTGCCGTTTTCCAGGACTCTTAGGAGCTTTGCCTGGATGGCAGGGCTCATATCCCCTATTTCATCCACAAAGAATGTACCTTCATTGGCTATCTCAAGGAGTCCGGGTTTGTTGTTATGGGCACCTGTAAATGCACCTTTTTTATAACCGAACAGCTCGCTCTCAAGCATGGATTCCTGTAATGCACTGGAGTTTATTGCAACAAAGGGATTTGATGACCTGGGGCTTAGGCTGTGTATTGCCCTTGCTGCAAGCTCCTTGCCTGTCCCTGTCTCGCCCTGTATGAGGACAGGGGTATCAGAGGCTGCCACAAGGGCTATTAAGTCTTTTACCCTCTGCATCTGTTTGCTATTACCTACAAACTCATCCTGGATACTTATCCTCTGGATATGCTCTCTAAGCAGGATGTTTTTATCCTTTAGCGATTTTTTTTCGTACGCCTTGGATATTACGCTGGATAACTCGGATATTTTACACGGTTTGGTCAGATAATCGTATGCGCCCAGCTTCATGGAGCGTATGGCTGTATCTATTGATGCATAGCCTGTGAGCATAATAACCTCAATGGTTGGCTCTGCATTTCTCAGTTTCGAGAGCAGGTCAATCCCATCTATATCAGGTAGTTTTATATCCAGGACAGCCACATCAAAGTCATCCTGGCCTATAATCTTCAATGCCTCTGCACCCGATGCCACAGTTGTTACATCCATTCCTTCTTTTGATAGTTGTTTCATGAAGGCCTGGGCTAACTGTATCTCATCATCTACTATGAGGACTCTTATCATATAAACATACTCCTTAAAATCCTATATGGCCTCTCCCGGGAGTTTTATAAAAAAAGTGGTCCCTATCCTTGGTGTGCTCTCCACAGATATAGCTCCCCCCATTTCATCAAGAAGTTCCTTGCATAGAGATAGACCAAGACCGATGCCTTTTTTTACCTCTTTTGTGGTAAAGAACGGTTCAAAGACCTTTTCGATTATAGAGGCAGGGATACCTATCCCGTTGTCTGTTATCTCTATAGATATGGCTCTACCCAGAGGGAATGTCCTTATGGTGATAGCTGCATCTGAACGGTCCTCAACAGCATCTATTGCATTCTTGATTACGTTTGTGAAGACCTGGCGGACTGCGCTTATGTCACCTATGGCACAGGGCAAAGATGGGTGTAACTCCATTGTTATCTTTATAGGGCTTCCATCTGGTATGGTAGATTCTATGATATCCTCGATGAGACCATTGATATCTATGGGTGTCTTTTCAAGACCATTCTTCTTAGGGATATTCAGGAGATCTCTTACGGCATTTTTACAGCGGAAGGCCTGCTCCTGGACAATATCGAGGCAGGCCTTGAGTTCCTCCAATTCCGATTGATTGAGATTGTTCTGGATTAGGTTATCAACGGATGAACGTGCTAATTCTGCATAGGCAACAAGGGTGGCAAGAGGGTTATTGAGCTCATGGGCAACCCCTGCGATAAGCCTTCCCAGTGTTGCCATCTTTACCTCCTGCATAAGTTTTGCCCTTGTTTTAACACGGTCTGTGGTCTCTTCTATGATGCATAGAAGTCCCTCTACAGAACCGTCTTTCCCAAAGAGGGGAACACCTTTAAAGTCCATATAGAGGTTTCTATCACCCCTATAGGTAACAAAGGGGAAATCCCATAGATGGAATGGTTCACCGGATAGCCCCTTTTTTATATAATCTGCGAGCCCTGAGCTTATGGTATAAGGGTTTTTAAGCCAGTTGAAACCTATGAGTTTCTTTTCAGCCTTTTCATTAAGGCCAGAGAGTCTTGCCAATGCAGGATTTACGCTGGTAAATACACCATCCCTATCAAGGGTGAAAATCGCCACAGGCGCATTATCTATTATTGCCTTGTTGAATTCGTTTAAACGCCTCAATTCATCTTGTGCAATCTTCTTTGCTGTTATGTCCTCTATAGAGCCTTCCTGATATAGAAACCTCCCTTCCTTGTCAAATACCCCCCTTACATTCATGGATACCCATATCTTTGTCCGGTCTTTCTTGTATAATTCACATTCAAAACCAACGACCAATCCCTTTTCCTCTAGTAGGCGAATTAGCCTCTCTCTTTGTCAAGTTTTTTATTAATTAGACAAAATCCAAAAATTTTGTGTGAACACTTTTGTATACAATTCAATAAGTTTTTCTTTTCTATGTTCTGTGGAAATATGGAAAAGTCTCCGACTTTACCACATTCCCACAGAACCGACGACGATGTTATTGTGTATGTATTCATCTTACCCCCTCCCAGTAGATTC
>JAKPCK010000039.1 GCA_029553295.1 Deltaproteobacteria bacterium
GCTTGCCGCATCACAGACGGTTATCACATAGGAGAATAATTCACCTCTCTTGAAGAGGTCAAAGACACTTTTTGTCTTATTCTGTGAGATGTCTATGCCTATTTCTTTCATAACAGAGACGGCAAGGGGGTTTAAAACCCCTGGTTCAAGACCGGCGCTTTCTGCCTCGAATCTATCCCCGGCAAGATGATTTAGCAGAGCCTCTGCCATCTGGCTTCGAGCACTATTGTGGACACAGACAAACAGGACCCTTTTTTTATCCATTTTTACCCTCCATAAATGTCCCCTTTCAATTATATCTTTGTTTTTAATGCATTTAAAGCCTTATCCGTTTCTTCTTTTAGCTTTGAAAAATCATGGGTCTTTTTGATGCCAAGTTCGGTCACTATAAAATAATCAGATGGTTCAATTCCATATTTTTCAAATACTTTTCTCCCGCACGCCACAGGGCAACCATCGATGAGGATCGTCCTTGCTGCCTTAGCACTTTCTATAAAACCTGACATGGCTGCGCCTATGCCTGCAAGGCAGTAGGCATTGCCTATCCCGCTTCTGTCAAGCTCAATCATAATTTGATTAGAAATCTGACCCACATTCGAGCCGCCTGAACAGGCAAGAATCAGTGTCTTGACACCTTCGCCGCTACAACATGTATCCTGGGCATTTGTCTCACAGCAGTTATTTTTATCATCTGTCATGGCTTACCTCCTTCTGTTTTATTTAGAGATGATTTTCTTTATCTCTTCTGGCGATAGCACCTTACCCACACTTTTTACCTCACCATCTATGGCAATGCCTGGCGTCATCATCACACCCAAATCCATGATTTTATTGATATCCGTTATCTTTTCAATCTCGAAATCAACCCCTAACTCCCTTGCTGCCTTCTCTGCATTTTCTGTAAGCTTTATGCATTTAGGACATCCTGTACCAAGAATTTGAATCTTCATAATTATACCTCCTGTTTTTTATGTTCTATGTTCAAAGTTCTAAGTTCAATGTTTTTTTGAGATTAACCCTTAACATTGAACGTCGAACTTTGAGCTGCTGTTATCCTGTTATCCATCCAAAGAGCATCCCTGCAAATGTAGAAAGTAATACCACATATATGATGAAAACTATCGTTTTCTTCGTCCCAAGTATTGTCCTTATAACAAGCATACTGGGTAGAGAAAGGGCAGGACCTGCAAGAAGAAGTGCAAGGGCAGGACCCTGACCCATACCAGAGCCCAAAAGCCCCTGAACAATGGGCACCTCAGTCAACGTGGCAAAATACATAAATGCACCGACGATAGAGGCAAAAAGATTGGCAAAAAAGCCATTACCACCTACGAGTGCATGAACCCAACGTGAGGGGATGATGCCATTATCCGTTCCTGGCATGCCGAGTAGAAACCCTGCAACGAGCACGCCACCTAAAAGAAGGGGTGCTATCATGAGGGTGTATGTCCATGTGGCATCTATCCAGTTTTTCGTCTCATCGGATGATACCTTTGTAATCCAGATTGTGCCTGCAATGGCAACAGAAAACGGTATCAGTGGCCAGCTATGGAAGAAAATAGAGGCGATAATAACGGCAATGCCTGTGACTATTATAGGTAAAGGCTTTGCTTCAAACCATCTCCAGATGGCAAGACCAAAGATGACCCCGAATAGACCTGTTAAATACCATTTGGCAGAATAGATAGCATACCATATGCCTGAAGCCTCCATGGGTTTACCCCAGTTTGCAAAGACGAGGACACCTATCATGGATGCCATATATATTATCTCCTGATAGAGTTTTCTCTTTGGTTCATCCGTTGATGGCATAACCATTGCCTGTTTCTTTTTCTCTTCTTCTTTGAATGTAACTGCCATAAGTATCCCTATAATGTAGGCAAAACCTACTGCACCTATTGCCCTTGCAAGACCTATCTTCCATCCCAAGACCTTTGCTGAGAGCACAATGGCAAGGACGTTTATGGCAGGACCTGAATAGAGAAATGCCGTTGCAGGCCCTACGCCTGCTCCCATCCTGTAGATACCTGCAAAAAGTGGAAGGACAGTGCAGGAACAGACGGCAAGGATGGTGCCTGAGACAGAGGCCACAGAATAGGAAAGTAGTTTATTTGCAGCAGGTCCAAGATATTTCATCACCGCTGCCTGTGATACAAAGACAGATATTGCACCTGCTATGAAGAATGCCGGGACAAGACATAATAGCACGTGCTTCTGGGCATAGTCCTGAATCATATAAAAGGCTTCAAGGATTGCCTTCTGGACTTTTATGCTCTCGAAAGGTATAAAATAGGCACCAATAAAGGCAGCTACAAGGATAATAAACTTATACCGATCTTTCATGATTTACTCCTTAAATTATTCATTTTTGCCCTGCAGGAATTGCACACCATATTATCAGGGAGTGCCCCTTCAGCCTTTTTCTTCAAAAACTCATCCAGCCTTTTTTTATCATCTTTTATTTGCTCATCAGGGATACGTTCTAAAACAGACAGGATAAGAAATCTCTTGAACATATCTGAATCATCTATGCTATAGTGCATCCATTTTCCTTCTTTTCTGTCCTTTACAAGGTTTGCCTTTTTTAAGACATTTAAATGAAAGGATACCCTTGGCTGTACCATATCCATCGCAGCAACAAAATCGCAGACACATAAATCACCTGATTCAAGTAGTTTTAGTATCCTCAATCTCGTTTCATCGGATAGTGCCTTAAATAGGCTGGTTAATTCATCCATTGATATGCCTCTTTCAATAACATATAAAAATATTTTTATATATTATATTGTTGACTTTCATTTGTGTCAAGAATAAATCTATAAAAATTTATCTCTAAATATAAAATTTTTTATGTTTAGGTGGATGAAAAAATTAAAAGACAGAAGTTGTGATATATCCTTATTTAAGTAGCAGGTTGAGTTACCTGAGTGGACCCCAACGCACTGACAGTTAGTAGGAAGACTGTAAGATTTGTTGACGGGACTCAAATTGCCTTAAGCAATCTCCACGAGATAATGGTTGAACTCCATCCAGTGGGAAAAATACCCACCAAGGAGACTATAGGTGAAATAATTGCCGGTTTTAAGGCAGAAGACCTAAAGGTCTCTTATCAATAAACATGTGAGAAGGGGTGCAAATTTCATAAATTGAAAGGGTTATAGTTTAATGTATCTCTAATCAATGCATTTACAGAATCTTGTCCATCAAAGATAAAATCTTTGCCTTTGTATCTGGTTCGCCTTCCACGAGAAAATAGGAAAGAAAAGGCCTTCCACCCCATTTTTTTTTGAAAAACATTACCCCTTTGTTTATCCCGAGCCCGAGATTTACGTATTTTTTATGTGTATCCTTTGCCATCTTTATTATCTCATAAAAGAGGAGGTCTGATGCACCGGGCACATGGAGGGTCTTTGTCCTTATATTGAACATGTAAAATATATAGTCCCTTGAAAATATATCTATCACATCAAAGGCTACAAGCCTGTCCTTTCTGTCCCTTGCATTTACTATCCATGCAGTATCTGAGTTTCTTATATAGGCATCCATGTTGTTGATTATCCAGCTCGTGCCTTCATCTAATGGTTTATCCTGAAGAAATAGCTCAACCATGTGTCTATGTTCAACATCAAATATCCTTGTCCTCTCTATATAAAGATCCCTGGACGCCCTGTTCACCATATTCATATTTTTTTGATTTATGGTAATGTCATCTACATCCAACCTATAGTATTCATCACTGGATAAAAGCCTGTAGTCTAAACCTTTTATGGGGTATGAAGGTAGAATCACCCTCAATCTATTGCACCCTGTCTTGAAGACTGCCTTCTCCAGTATATCTTTCAGGTTGCCTGGCTTAAAATCCTCCTTTAAGGGATAACCTATAAAAATAAGAAGCCCTTCTCTGATATAGTATATGTAAGGCCTTGAAAGAAATGCCTCTGCCCCAGAGATACCACAGACATATGTGTATATATGCTCTGGTATACAGGCATTATCATAGATGTATCCTTTATCTTTTTCTTTCTCTATCATGATACCCTTGAGACATGAAAACCATCCCTCTGGAACATGGTATGCAATCCATTTATGTGCGTAGTCCCCACAAAGGCTATTGCATTTCCTTCTTCCATATAAGGCCTCATGCGTTTATACAGGATAGGGTCTCTATCCTCTATAATTGATTTATATCGTGTAGGAAATTCTATAATAGACTTGAGCATCGTATCCAGCTCACCCCTTTTGTAATACAGGGCATGTCTTTTTGCAAACTCCTCCCACCTGTCAAAAAAGGATATGAATCTGATTATCCTTTCAACAGGTATTGCCTCAAGGGCAGATACCTGCTCTTCTATGGTCTCCAGGTAATATATTTTCTTTTTAAGCTCCCTTGCCACAGCATGGGCATCAAGGTCAACAGAGTATATCCAACCCCTGTTTCTCAGATATATGGTCCAGATCCTGAAAAATGCCATCCACGGCGACAGCCCCTCTATCTCTCTTTTTAGCAGGGAAGGACCATCAGGTTTCAAGATACTTAGGTAGTCTTTGAAGCTGTCTTTATAGTAGAAAGATGTAAACTCCTTTTCTATCGCCCTTATTATGTCTTTGTCTATAAGATTCAAAAGATTGTCATTTTCCCCATGGACTATGCTTAATCCCCTGATTGCATCCATATTTCCTTCATCAAGGGGTCCTTCAAAGAGCGTCACATCCAGATCCTTTATAATCCTTTTAAAGTGTGACCTGTAACTTACAGGGAAAAAGTGTGCGCATCCGGCAAGATAACTTATCTTTTTGTTGATTTCCATCCTCCACAGCATCCTGAATTCTTTTCTGAATGGATGCCAGACCATAGTTCACCTCAAAGTATGGATTGAAGGGCTTTTAATGACTTTTTTATGTCAGGTTCCCTTCTCCACTCTATAAACTCATAGGGTATGGTAGGTCTACCACCCCATTTTTCCTTGAACCTCCTCAGGCCATCTGTTACACCCAATCCCAAATTAATCTCTGTCTTACCCATCTGTCTTGCAAGCCCCACCATCTCCACAAACAACAAGTCCGATGCATGGGGGACATAATGGGTTTTTGAATGACACCCTGTGATATAGGCAAGAAAATTATGAGCACCGCAATCAAGACAGTAGAATGCTGTGATTTCATCTTCTTTTGTGGCTGCACTTAGAAGAATTGCAGTCTCAGAGCCTCTAAAATAATCTTCCATAGAGTTATACAGGGATATAACCATAGGGTGGAGTGTCTTTGTTCTTATAAATTCATCCCTTAATGCACTGTGTTTTGAGGAAAACACCCTTTCTTTTCTTATCTTGAGACTTTCCGATGCCTTTTCAACCTCCCTTAAAAGCCTCCTGTTTGGCCTAAAGTCCTCAACTAAAAGTGTATAATAGTAATCTTTTTGAAATTCTACTGCCTTTTTTTTTAGTTCTGAAGGTATCTCGTGTGCAATAACCCATATGTATTCAGGGTCATAGATATCTATAAGCACCTCTGTATTCTCTGTTATCTGTTTTGGTTTTTGAAAGTGACCGGAAAGGGGGTAGCCTATAAACATAATCCAGTTGTCCTTTACAAAAAAGAGAAAGTCATCAATAATACCGGGTTCGCCTCCTGAAATAGCCTGCATGAGACTGATTATATGTTCAGGTATATAGGCAACTTCTATTATCTCTGACTTTTTTTCTGGTGAGATTGAAAAATCTTTTGAAGATAGATCTTTCTTTTTTATCCCCCTCATCCTAAGATGATTTTATCAAATAAGATAAAATATGTCATTGTGGAATTGTATCTATTTGAGACCCCTGAAAAAGCCTTCAAATTCCTGGGTAAATCTCTTTTACATTGACTTTAAGCGCTATTGTGACCTATGCAACCTCTTTTAGTATCTCCTTATCCTGTTCCCCAAACAGTCTATTCAGATTTAGGAGTATAAAGAGCCTGTCGTTTAGGCGTCCTATACCCTCTATGAATTCCGATGATATACCGGAGACAATAGGTGGTGGAGGTTCTACTGTATTGCTCATTAATTGTCTAAACGCATAAAACCCCCTATCTTGGTAATTGTTTTTTTAAATTATAGGGTTTTTTCTACAAAGAGCCATCAAGCACCTCCCTGACTTTAACTAGAAAATCATTGACTTTGAGGGGCTTAGCAATAAAGTTAAACTTTCTGCTCTCTATACCCTTTTTTAAGATCACATCCTTTGTGTGCCCACTAATAAAAAGTGTCTTTATATGAGGCCTTATCTTTTTTATTTCCTCGTAAACCTTGTGACCGTTCTTTTTCGGCATAACCGAATCTATTATGACAAGCTTTACATCGTTATTTTTCTTGAATTTATCAATAGCGTCTTCTCCGTCTATTGCTTCTATAGCCCTATAACCTGATTGTTCAAGTATTTCACGGATAAGGCATCTGACCTCATAATTATCCTCAGCAACAAGAATTGTCTCCTGCCCTTTCATAGGGGTTTTAATTGTCCCCTCCTTGTTTTCAACAATTACATCTATTGAAGGTAGATAGATATTAAAGGTAGTCCCTTTGTTAGGCTTGCTGTCCACTGTTATATATCCATTATGTTTTTTAACAATAGCATATACAGTGGCAAGACCAAGCCCAGTCCCCTTTCCTACCTCCTTTGTTGTAAAGAACGGGTCGAATATCTTTTCTTTGGTCTCTTCATCCATGCCAATCCCTGTATCAGAGATACTTATCAATACGTATCTACATGATTTTCCAAATCCGTGTTTTTCCGCAAAATTATTATCTAATACTGTAATGCTTGTTTTTATGGAGAGCTCTCCTCCATTGGGCATGGCATCCCTTGCATTGGTGACAAGATTGAAGAGAATCTGGTCTATCTGAGACCTGTCTGCCATGACCACTGCATCATCTTTTGTTAATGATACACTGAACTCAATATCTTCGGTCAGGATTCTCTTGAGCAGTTTTTTGGTTTCCTTAATTGCAGAGTTTACATTAAGCGGGGTAAGGTTTAAGGGTTGCTTTCTGCTGAAGGCAAGAAGGCCTCTTGTTAGGTCAGTGGCCTTCTGAGAGGCAGAGAGAATAAGATCAACATATCTCTGTAGGGGATTTTGTTTATCCATCTTATCCTTTAGGAGTGTAGCATAGCCCATAAGGGCAGTAAGTATATTGTTAAAGTCGTGGGCTATACCACCCGCAAGGGTACCTATGGCCTCTGCCTTCTGCGCCTGCCGGAGTTGAGTTTCAAGGTTAGTCTTTTCTGTTACATCCTCGCATGTTAAAAGATGTTCTCCTGTTACAAGCATAACAGGTATAAAATTTATGAGCTTTTTGTCTCCGTCCTTGCAGGTCACGGTGAATGTCCAGCTTTTACGTTCACCGGTCACATGATTTTCCTTAAACACCTCCAAGTCTTCCTTCCATGTTGCAATCACATTGTGTCTGTAAGTATCATTTGGGTATGCCTTTCTAAACCATGTCCTGCCATTCGGTATATCTCTTAACTCATATCCAAACATATCTTTGAATTTTGGATTTATGTATGTAAAATTACCATCCTCATCTATGAGGGCTATGCCGAACGGCAGATTGTCTAAGATTGCCCGAAGTTTAGTGGTTTCTGCTTCTTCAAGACGATTAACCTTTTTTTTCAGATTAGATAAGTCTTCAAGGAGTTCCATATTCTTTAACAAAAGTTCTTTCATCTAAATCTCTTTTTGTAATACTCAGGGTATAATTTTTCTGCACACTCCGGGCATATACCATGAGAGAAATCTGCCTCCGAGTGTTCCCTTATGTAAACCTCTATCTGTTCCCAATACCCCTTATCGTTTTTAATCTTCTTACATGATGCACATATAGGGAGCAAACCATGTAAGGTTTTAACCTGAGAAAGCGCCTCCTGCAGTGCCTGGATAAGCCTTTCCTTTTCTTCTTCTGCCTTTTTTTGGCCTGTTACATCCTGAAGAAAACCTTCATAATACAACATATTACCTTCTTCATCCCGCACTGCCCGGGCACTAATTGAAACCCAGATTATGCTTCCATCTTTTCTATAACATTGGGTTGTAAACTGCTGTGTGGTGTTATTCTCTCTCAAAAGACTTGTAAATTTTGCCCTATATTCTGGGTCAACATAAAGTTGCGTGTCTATGTTGTTAATGGTCTCCATCATTTCTTCCGGGGAATTGTATCCGAATATATCGGCTAAAGCAGGATTGGCACTTATAAAATAACCATCAGGCGTTGTCTGAAAAATGCCCTCAACTGCATAATTGAATATATTTCTATACTTTTCCTCTGCTCTTCTAAGCTCCTCTTCCACATGCCTCAGCTTATAGATCTTAATCTCTGATGCGCAATCAGTAATCTCAGGATTCTCTGCTATTTTGTCTGTATGGCTTTCAAAGGGGTCATCATCTATTGAATCTGTAATAACTGAAGCATGCTGGTAAAGCATAATTTTAATGTTCCTTTATATAAAAAATTTTAAAACCTTTGCAAAACATTGTAAAAAAATTTAAATTTCATCGTATATGAATTTCTATATTCTAATGAATACAACTACTTATCAAAAGGGGTCTCAAAAATGTGCCCCTGAATATGAGACCTTTTTCAAAACTTTCAATTTGGATAATATGCTAATCACTATTCTTTTTCATTGTAAAGATTTAAGTAGGGGATTTTATATAAGATTAATAAATGGATAATATAAGTAAAAAACTTATATTTCGAACTTTTCCAGTAATAAACCCCAATGGGTCTCAATGTAATGCCCCAGAGTTAGAGACCCTTTGGTCTCTATTTTATTGAGAGCAGGTAAGACCTCAGGTTTATTTTCTCCTTATTAAGGCCTAATTTTTTTCTGATGTTATTTCTATGAAAATTTATTGCACCTGTGGATATGTGTAATATCTCGCTTATCTCCTTAGTCCTCTTGCCATTTTTGATGAGGTTGGCCACCTCTAATTCTGTTGGTGTAAGTCGGGCATATTTTAGACCCATTTTCTGTAGAAACGGTGAGATTATATCGTTTAGGTTTGTTTCTATAATATCTACATATGTCATGTGATTAGGATCTAACCTGCACCTCTTGAGTTTTTCGATATATGGGATAACCAATTCTTTTACATTGGATAATATCCTTTCTTCGAGTTCCCTTTTATCATTTTCCCTCTCCCTGAGTAAAATCTTTAGGGCAGCATTGACCTCCTCCAGGTTCGCTGATTTTATGTCTAGTTCTGCCTTTTTCCTTTGCAGTTCCTCCTCTGCCTTTTTTTGTTCTGTTATGTCCTCAAGGGTCAGGAGATAATCGCCTGTAGGTAGTGAGACTACAATAAAACTTATTATCTTTTGTTTATGGTCTTTGCAGGTTACGGTATATATCCATTGTCTACTTTCCTTTATAGAAGGGTCCTGCCTGAATCTCTCCACGTCGTTTAACCATGTCCTTATCACATTATGTCTATATATGGGATCGGGGTAAGCTTTTCTGAACCATGTCCTTCCATCGGGTATATCGCTTAAATCATATCCAAAGATTTCTTTAAATTTTGCATTTAAATAGATATATTTTCCTTTTCTATCAAAAAGCACTATACCGAAAGGCGCTTCTTCAATAAGGGTGAAAAATTTTTGCCGCTCTTGATCCATAAGCTGTTCTATTTGTTTACGATTATTAATGTCCCTTATTGTAATTAATATACGTTCGTCCTTTCCTATCAAGGCAGAATGTATATGAACCTCAATCCAGAATTTTTGATTTTTTTTATTTTTTGCCTTCCATTGGAACTGGGCAGGGCCTTTTGCAATAGCACCAAAGAAGTTGTTTATACTATCCTGCTCTTCTTCGCTTGATATGTCGGTGATTAAGTCTATTAGGTGTGTCTTAAGGACTTTCTCATATGTATACCCGAACATCTCACACATACTTTTGTTCACATCAAGGATAGTATTTGTCTCTGTATCATATATAATAATGGCATCATTAACAGCATCGAATATGGAGCGGTATTTTTCCTCACTCGCCTTGAGGGCATCCCTTGCCTCTTTTATCGATGTAATATCTCTTATTGATTCTATTGCCCCTTCATAATTATTATTTTCGTCTTTGATGGGGGCAGCAGTCCCCCAAAGGTAGGCGCCCTTTCCTTCATTTAAAATAGGGACAAAGGTCTCTGCATATATTGCTGTTTTATTTTTTTTCACATAATCATAGGAGGTTTCAGCCTCCGTATCTCTTTTAAAAACAAGGTCTATAAGGATGGGCCTTC
>JAKPCK010000043.1 GCA_029553295.1 Deltaproteobacteria bacterium
TTTTTAGCCCTGTCAGTATAGAGATTTATCCCTTCCCAGTTTGGTCGTCCTTCAATCTTCTCCATAAGCAGACCGTCATCGCCAAACCACCTGGGGAAGGTTCCACAAAAGAAATAACCCCTTGAACGAAGAATTTCGACACATTCACCAATCCACGGTAACGAAAGATTAAGCCATACCTGCATTACAGTGACACCCTTGTTTCGGGCTTCCTTTTCTTCTGAGTCTAAAATAATCCCAAAATCAGATCCCGCCTCATTGACTGAAACCCTCGCTACTTTTGCGCCCTCGAATATCTGAACAGCCGCAGAGGTAGATCTATCAGAAGGCAGTTTTTCAATTGACCGCTTGAAGGTGCGGTTATCATCGAAATTGCTGTAAACATATGTCAGATAATCATCGTATTTTTCGGGAACATAAATAACGTGAGGCCTGGGGACTATTGTTCTTGTAGAAACCACAACAGATACCCTTCCTGCAGCGCTTTGTTCTTTTTCATAGGCTTCTGAAGGCATGAGGTCGACTTCAATGGCCGTCTCAACCGTCTTAAAAACAAGCGTGCCTTTTTGCATCAAAACATGATTGCATACCGCTTCCCCGAAGAAGGCATCAAAGCCTGATGCTGTAAAAGCTTCCTTCACAAGGCGGCGCATCAGAAGACCAAGGATAGCTGTTCTCCGATACTTGGCCGAAACCATGCCAAGCCCCATCTCATAGAGTTTCTGATTAGGTGCAGACCGGTAAAAGGATGATAAGCCGACAATGTCCCCTTCTGGCGTACGTGCAACCACAGAGATATAATCCCGTCTTTCAGCTGCCCTTGTAAACCTTTCAGGATCATATACTATCTTGACAGGATAGTCATTTCCATAGACTTCCCTGAAAAGTTGCACCACACCGGAAGCATCACCCGGTCTGAATATATCTATCTCATAATCGCGCTCAGTCATTTTATTCCCCTCCAAATAATACTCTGTTTTTGGACAAGCTAAAATTTATAATAAACAATGTTTAACTGTTAGTGTTGTTAAATGTCAAATATAATATGAAATGAAAAACAGGGCAACACTCCTTATAATAATGTAATCAATGTTTTTTCAAAAGGAGGTGCCCAATATGATATACGTGGGTATAGATTATCACAAAAAATACTCTCAAGTCGAGGCCATGGATAAGGAAGGAAAAACTCTGGCAAGGACAAAACTTTTAAACGATGAACAGACACTGAAGAGATACTTTTCCTCCCTTCCAGAACCATGTGAGGTAGTAATAGAGGCATGTAGAAACTGTCAGCTCATGTATGACATCCTCGAAGAGATAGATGAAGAAAAAAATCCATGTAGCAAACCCATTAAAAGTTAAGGCAATAGCCGCAGCGAAGATAAAAACAGATACCATAGATGCCCATACCCTTTCTCATCTTCTAAGAGCCAATCTCATCCCTTGTGTTTATGTGCCAAAGAAAAGAAGGACATATTGAGGCAGAGGATGTTCCTTGTACGAATGAATACCAGGATAAAGAACCGTATCCATGCCCTTATAGAGAAATACAGGATCTCCATGCCAGATGTTTCAGATTTATTTGGAAAGACAGGTCTCTCATTTCTTAAAAAATGTAATCTTCCATATCCAGGGAATTTACTCCTCAAACAGGACATAGAAATCTTAGAGGCGCTCAATGCCCTTATCAAAGAAACAGAAAAGGAGGTTTTAAATCTTCTCAATGAAGATGAGAGATATGAGATAGCAAGGACATTACCAGGTCTCGGTGCCATACTTGCCGGGGTTGTCATCCTTGAGATAGACAGGATAGAGAGATTCCCCAATGCAAAAAAGCTACTATCCTATGCAGGGCTTGTTCCAACCACATATGCGTAAGGAGAAAAATGTTATCATGGTCATCTTATAAGAAAGAGCAATAAATGGCTAAGATGGGCAATGGTTGAAGCCTCATGGGCTGCACAGAGGGTTTCCCCATACTTTCAATCCTGTTACAGAAGATATCTTCACAAAGGCTCCAATACTGCCATATGCGTGCTTGCAAGGAGATTCCTTGAAATTCTGTGGCCCATGCTAATATACAGAAGACCCTATGAAGAAAGACCTATAGTTAAAATACATTATTCTCCATCGCCCTCACAAAAAAATAGGCTTAAGGCCTCTTGTCAAGTATAGGGGGTGGAGGGTCGGATAATTACAGTGTATGTGTAAAAAACACGGAGAGAAGTATGAATGATCATAACATAGTCTGAAGAGGAGGTAAAAAAAGAAAAACAAGGGTGTTGACAACCGTTTTTCAGAGAATTTTTTAATAATTAGCGTTTTGCGCCCCCTTCGGGGCGCTTTGTGTAAAACCTGACTTCCCGGAGATATGTAACGATGTAAGGGGGTAAGCTTTTAAAATCATGGGGACAATTACGATTTCTCTTGCAATGGTCATCGTTACAATGTATGATATTGTAACGAGAGAGAGGAGGGATCGTATATGCCGGCGATTGTTTATCACCGATTTTCGCGGAGCGATTTGATATAAGATTTTCGTCGGCCGCTCGCGCAGCTGATCGTATATAGCGTAATAATAAAAGTAAGTTACGGCTGTGCATCGTTGCCATGGCTTGAAAAATCCTTATATCGAGTGACGGTATGCTAAGGATCCATCCGTTCTTAAAATTCAAAATTCTCGGCAACTCATCATCAATCGATTAACCCTTATGGCCACCGAACATCCTATAATTACAATGAAATATCATCGCTCATTGCGGCAGGTTGTCGTCAGTGAGACTTTGGCCATTTTATATTTTAACAAAATATTGCTTGACATCTTAACCGTCATCCTATATAAGTTGTCCATGCGCGACGCCAACTATTTTATCAACCCGGT
>JAKPCK010000045.1 GCA_029553295.1 Deltaproteobacteria bacterium
GACCGGGTGGAATCTCTTTGAGGTTGAAGTCTACAATGGTGTATGAACCTATTACCATTGCATAGCTGCCATCACGGAGCATTTCAACTATTTTCTGGAGCGTTTGGCTGCTACTGTAGAGGTCATCTGAGTCAAGCTGAACTGCATACCTGCCACAAAAAGGGGAGTAAATCGCCTCGTTCCAGCAGCCGCCAATGCCGAGGTCGCACCTTTCCGGGATTATATGGATTAATTGAGTGTGTTTACTGGCCAGACCAGAGAGGATGTCTGTTGTGCCATCTCCTGAGTGGTTGTCCACTACTATGATATTGAAGGGGAAACCAGTTTTCTGGGATAGGGCACTATAGATAGCATCTGCAATAGTCCCTGCCCTGTTTTTAACAGGTATGATAATAGAGGCTTCAACTGGGAATTGATGACCCCCCATGTGCCCTGCCTTTTTGAGATGCTCAGGTGGTATATAGGCATCAATGTTTTTCAGATAATCCGTGAAAACAAGCTCCATCTCCCTCTGGACCTCGTTGTTTTTTGGGTCTACATAGGAAAAGTGGGTATCATGGTCTTTCGTTTCTTCAAATACAGAATACAGGGGCTCATCTATATGGTGAATAGGATTGTCTATGGAGACCTTGAGCCAAAGGTCATAGAGACCGGCAAACCTCACAGGTGGCATTGCCCCGTATCTTTGAAGGGCTATTTTTACTGCCTCTGTTGAAAAAAACATGATTGGGCCGAAATCAAAATCATCCCGGACGCTTCCAAACTGATAATCGATAAGGGGGTGCGGCCTTCTACCGTCTTTTCCTTCATCATAATAATCGGAATAAACAATACCCGCCCTTTTGGTTTTGGCTGCCTCAAGCATCCTCTCCAACACACCGGCTTTAATCAAAGTAATATTATCCAGGAGCATGAGGATAAAATAATCGGTCTTGACCCCGGCGATTATTCTATTAAGCATTTCGTTTGTCGTTAATGGCACAGACGTTGTTATAACTTCTTCTACAAGACCGGATTCTCTAAGGCTTCTATGCGATTTCTCGAATATCTGTTCTGACTGGGATGTGGCTATAATGGTTATAGGACGCAAATAAGAACCTCTCTTTTTTGCAATTAATTATTATTGCCTTTTTGAGTGATAATATCAAGAGGACTTTTTGGTGCATTTGTCATATGGGTGTAAATCAATGCAAAAAAAGGGACATTTTTCTCCTGTGTAAGTTTATTGGATATTATAAACTCCTGAAAATCAGTCAAGATGCCTTTTAAGTTTTCATTAACCATAAATACCACAAATTACGATGTTCTTTTTTGGTATTTATGATCACTAAAAACGAATATTTTTCAATAATAATATCGAATTTTATTTGTTGTATTTTTTTTTAATTATTTATGTAAACTCTAAGAAAAAAGAACTTTGTATATTGATTGCTGGGCTAATAGCTTTTAAAATAATTGATATAGGAGGCTCTAATGGACGTTTACGTAAATTATCCAAATCCACACTTTACGGTCCACAGCAATGCACAATGTACCGAAATTCAGAAACATAAGAAAACAAATCAGAGAGTCGTCACCGTAGACAATTCAAATTTTGGGCAAGTCTTGTCTGACCTAGTAAACAACAAATATTCGTTTTCTTCAAATGCGTCGGAAAATGATATGTGGTTTGATATAACTTTATCTTCACCACAGCAAAATACAGGTTTCGTATTTATTTTACAAGCTATTTTAGGAAACAGATATAAACCTTTGTCAAATGCTCCTGTTACCTTTCATTGCTGAGACGGATTTGAAAGGACCAACAAGGCGGTCCAGCGAATCGCCGAAAAAGCCTGCTCCCGCTGACCTTTGCGTTATGTGTCAAATTGTGAGCAGGAAAGAAGGTCAAATTGATTCGACCTATTAGTAAAAGGAGGTGGTTTTATATGTGATTGTTTCTTTATTCGGAGGTATAGCTACGGGAGTTGTTTATTATTTTCTATCAACTATCAAAAAAAGGAGGATACAAGTATGAAAAACAAGATGTGGAAAACAATGATAGTTTTACTTATTTCGGTTTTGCTCATTAGCTGTGCGACGATTATGGGTAAAAGTGGCCCTGAAACTTTGAATGTTCGTAGCACTCCCGAGCAAGCAAGTGTTATTATTACTGATGAAAGTGGTGTCAAGATTTTTGAGGGTAAAACCCCTACTACCTTACCACTAGAAAAAAAGAAAGGCTATTTTAGTGGTAAAAAATATACTGTAAAAATCACGAAAGATGGTTATGCTGCCCATACTCTTACTGTAGATACGAGGTTAAATGGATGGTATATAGGTGGTAACCTTCTACTTGGAGGTCTTATTGGTTAGCTTATTGTTGACCCTCTAACAGGTGCTATGTGGACTCTTGATACAAATGAAATCAATGCGACTTTAGATGCATCAAAACAAGGTGCAATGATGCAAACTAATAAAATAGGAATTGTTCTTTTACAAGATGTCCCATTATCTCTAAGAGAAAAAATGGTTAAAATCTCCCAGTAAAAGAAGTACTTATAAAAAAATCACATAACGAGGCGCTTCACTGGCAGCAATTCCGCTGCACTCCATTGCTGCCAGTGAGTTTGGTCGTTAGCACGTAATTGAATTTGTGTTTAGTTTTGTCTTAGAAAAGCACCTGGAATTGGAGATTCTGGACAGTTGGCTCAATTGGTTGGCATGCAGGCTGAAATACGCCATAGTCTTTCTTTGTTTTATGGAGGGCATTTGGCACATATGGACCTGAACTGCATGGTGCTCAGATAGCGGTCACCCCTATCCGGGAGTATCACTACAATATTTCCGTGGTCTATCTTATTTGCTATCTTCAATGCAATAGCCACTGCTGCACCGCTTGATGTGCCGACGAATATACCCTCATGCTGGGCAAGGAGCCTTGTTGCCTCAAATGCCTCGCCGTCCTCAACCATATATCTCTCATCAAGGAGAGAGGGGTCAAATATCTTGGGTACCATGGACTCTGTCATATTCTTCAAACCCTGGATTGTATGCCCCATAACAGGTTCAACACCCACTACCTTTACATCAGGTTTTACAGATTTCAGATAAGCCCCTGTCCCCATAAGCGTCCCTGTTGTCCCCATACCCGCCACAAAATAGTCTATCTCACCTTTTGTCTGTTTATATATCTCCGGGCCTGTGGTCTCAAAATGGGCAAGTACATTGTCTTTATTTTCATACTGATTGGGCATATAGTATTTATCCGGTTCCTCCTCCAGAAGCCTGTGTGCCCTCTTTATGGCGCCATCTATATTCTCTTTTGCCGGGGTAAGAAATACATTCGAGCCGAGTCCTTCGAGGATTAACCTCCTCTCCGTGCTTACACACTCGGGCATACATAGATCAACCTTATAGCCCTTTGCAGCCCCTATCATGGCTATAGCAATACCTGTGTTACCTGATGTCGGCTCGAGGATTATCTTGTCCTTTGTAAGCTCTCCCCTTTCCTCTGCCTTCTGTATCATATAAAGGGCTGGCCGGTCTTTTATTGACCCGCCTGGATTACAGCCCTCGAGCTTGCACAGGATCTTTACCCTGGGATTCTTATTGATATTAATGAGCTCTACCAGCGGGGTGTTACCTATTGCCTCGAGTATGTTCATATGTATGACCTCCAGTCCATATGGATATTAGACATAAAAAGATAACAGAATAGTGTTTCATAAACAAGCTATATTTGACATCCTTTTTAGTGGACCCAAAGAAATTGTCTTTAAGGATTGAATTTAATCCAATAAGGTTTTATCTTTTATACAAAATAAATATGAAGGTGACAGGATACTGTATAGATTGCTTGAAGGGGCTTGTAGATAGGACAGCGGTCCTTTCAGGGGCTGATGAAGCAGCAAGGTCATACTGCCATTATATTGTGAGGAGGATGTGGGAGGAAGGGATGACCCCTCCTTCAATAGCCAATAGAATACTCCGTTATATAAAGGAGGCAACAGGGGTCTATGACCCCTATGAGGAGATGAAGGACCGAGAGGCCCTGAGGGCAAAAAAGGCTGTCTTAGAGCTCTGGGGGTTTTTCCCTGATACCTTAGAGGGTGCGCTGAAATTTTCCAGTCTCGGAAACTCAACGGATATATTTCCTGATACACATGGCGGGTTTTCAGGGATTGACAGCCTTAATTTCTTTGGTGATATGGAAGAGATTGCAAAAGAGTTTGACGGAAAGGGCAAAGAGGTCTTGCTTCTTGGTGATAATATAGGGGATTTTCTATTTGATATGAGGTTGGTAAGATTTCTTGAGGAAAGGGGGAAAAGGGTATATTATGCAGTAAAAGAGCATCCTGTCCAGAATGACCTTTCTATGAAGGACGTTAAAAGGTATCGTTTTAATGAAATTTTTGATAATATAATCTCTACCGGCACTGATGAGGTGGGGATAGAGGAAAAGGACATAAAAGGTATAATAAAGTCCCTATGGGAAAACGATGCTGTGGTTATTGCCAAGGGCATGGGAAATTACGAGACCATATCAGAGATGGATAAAACAAGGCATGTTATCCATATCCTTAAGGTCAAGTGTCCTGCTGTCAGTGATAATTTAGGATTTCCCAAGGGCTCTTATGTTGCAACTATTTGCTGATTTATTATACAATGAATCTTTCTTATAAAGAGGTGGTGATATAATGGGAACTAAAAAGGATTATTACGAGATACTGGGTGTTCCAAAGAATGCTTCCGACGAGGACATAAAAAAGGCATACAGGAAGCTTGCCCTTAAATACCACCCAGACAGAAACCCTAATAATAAAGAGGCAGAGGAGAGGTTTAAGGAGATAAGCGAGGCATATGCAGTTTTAAGCGATAAAGAGAAGAGAAAACAGTATGATACATTCGGCATGAGCGGATTCCAGCAGAGGTATACAGAGGAGGATATATTCAGGGGTTTTAATATCGGCGACCTTTTCAGAGACCTGGGGTTTGGCAGTGGTGACATCTTCAGCACCATATTTGGTAGACAGACAGGCAGGGGAGGAAGACAGAGGAGACAATATTACGATTTCGGCGACTATATCTCAAGGGAAAGACAGCCCGAAGGTGGCCTTGACCTCAACTATGAGCTTGAGATACCCTTTATGGATGCCGTGAGGGGATGCTCAAAGAGGGTATCCTTTTCAAGGCAGTCAGGCGTTGAAGAGGTAGATGTAAAGATACCAAAGGGGATAGAGTCAGGCAAGAAACTGAGGCTGAAGGGAAAGGGCAGTATAGACCCATATACAGGCAGGACAGGGGATCTATACATTACCATAAAGGTTGGTGAACACCCTGTATTTAAGAGGACAGGGAATGATATTACAGTGAAGAAGGCCATAAAACTCACCGATGCCTTGCTCGGTACAGTAACAGAGGTGGCATCCATAGACGGGCCAAAACAGGTAAAGATTCCCCCTGGCGCAAAAAAGATAAGGCTTAAGGGCCTTGGGGTCCCTGATGAAAAAGGCGGCAGGGGAGACCAGTATGTGGAGATAGAGGTAGATATACCTAAAAAGATAACAGATAGACAAAAGACGCTCCTCGAAGAGCTCCGAAGGGAAGGCCTTTAATGCTGCCAAGGCGTCACATCCTCGATGTCTGGGAGTTTGTAAAGGATGAAAAAGAACTCCTATCCATGGCATCTGTAACCCTTGCCATAGATGCAGTTAAGTTTATGGATACAAAGGAGAAAAAAGACCACCTTGTTGAGGCCTTGGAGCTCAATGAGTTTATCTGTTATATGTTTCCCATGAAGAGACCGGGCAACAGGTCACTACTTTTCCATGTTATCTCAGACCTTATCGGTCTTCTCATGTATGGAGTCCCCAAAAAGACGAGGCACAGCCTCGAGATAATAGAGACCGTCAACTATTCTGAGAAGAGCATGAGGGTATACCCTGTTATAGAGGTTTGGAACTCATTAAAAGAGCACATTTACACAAAAAAACATGGCCCTATGAGTATCATAGATGGTTTTATAAAGAAGATAAAGATAGAGATGGATGTCATTGATAATTATCCCTTTGTTGAGGACCTGTTTTATGAATCAAAAAAGGCTATAAAAGATTGGCTGCCGTCCTTTTCAAGGTATTATGATAAAAAATCAAAGACCATTTGGAATGCCTATGAAAGATGGTGGGATGTATGGCACTGCAAGGCCGATAAAGACACAATCCTGTCTGCCATGGTGGAGAGACTGTGCATACAGGCAGAGACAGAATATGATATCCGCCTTGACAGGGAGGATGTATTCTCATCTATAAAACTCGATAAAGAGGGCAACTCCAGGGAAAATAATCATTTCTCCCATTGGTATAAAGAGGGCGTAAATTTATTGTTAAAAATTTAATTTGCTGTATTGACAAAAACCCTTCTTCATCCTTATATTATTTTTAGCAATCAATTTAAATAATGGCTAACAATTAAAAAATAATTTGAAAGGAGTGTGATACGATGAAGATTAAGCCATTACAGGACAGGATTCTTGTTAAGAGGATCGAGGAAGAGGAAAAGACAAAGGGAGGGATTATAATCCCGGATGCAGCAAAGGAAAAGCCTCAGGAAGGTAGGGTCATTGCTGTAGGAGATGGTAAGATGCTTGAAAACGGGACAAAGGCCCCATTGACCGTTAAGGTAGGCGATAAGATACTTTTCGGTAAATACTCGGGCACAGAGATAAAGATCGAAGGCGAAGAGCATCTTATCTTAAGAGAGGACGATGTCCTTGCAATAGTTGAAGAATAATGAAAGGAGGGAGAATATAATGGCGAAAGAGATAAAGTATGATCAGACAGCAAGGGAGGCAATTTTAAAGGGCGTTAATACCCTTGCAGATGCAGTCAGGGTGACCCTTGGACCTAAAGGCAGGAATGTCATCATAGAGAAATCCTTTGGTTCCCCTACTGTTACAAAAGACGGTGTAACAGTAGCAAAAGAGATTGAGATAGAGGATAAGTTTGAAAACATGGGTGCCCAGATGGTGAAAGAGGTGGCAAGCAAGACAAGCGATGTGGCAGGCGATGGCACAACAACAGCAACTGTCCTTGCCCAGGCTATATATCGTGAGGGTGCAAAACTTGTTGCTGCAGGGCATAACCCCATGGAGCTCAAAAGAGGTATTGATAAGGCAGTTGAAGTAGTAGTAGAGGAACTCAAAAAGCAATCAAAACCCACAAAAGACCAGAAAGAGATTGCCCAGGTCGGCACTATCTCTGCAAATAACGATGAGACCATAGGCAATATCATAGCAGAGGCAATGAGCAAGGTGGGCAAAGAGGGTGTTATAACCGTAGAAGAGGCCAAGAGCATGGAGACAACCCTTGACATAGTTGAGGGTATGCAGTTTGATAAGGGCTATATCTCACCGTATTTTGTAACCAACCCGGAAAAGATGGAGGCTGTCCTTGACGAGCCTTTAATACTCATCCATGAGAAAAAAATAAGCAACATGAAAGACCTCCTTCCTATCTTAGAACAGGTAGCGAAGATGGGCAAGGCACTCTTGATAATAGCAGAGGATGTTGAGGGTGAGGCACTGGCAACACTCGTTGTCAACAAACTCAGAGGTACATTAAAGGTGGCAGCGGTAAAGGCACCTGGGTTCGGTGACAGGAGAAAGGCAATGCTGGAAGACATTGCTATCCTCACAGGCGGTCAGATGATTTCAGAAGAACTGGGCATAAAATTAGAGAGCATAACCTTAAAGGACCTTGGTTCTGCAAAGAGGGTTGTTATAGACAAAGACAATACCACAATCGTTGATGGTGCCGGGGATAAGAAAGACATAGAAGGCAGGGTAAAGCAGATAAGAACCCAGATTGAGGAGACAACCTCTGATTACGACAGGGAGAAACTCCAGGAAAGGCTTGCAAAGCTCGTTGGTGGTGTTGCAGTAATCAATGTTGGTGCAGCAACTGAGACAGAGATGAAAGAGAAGAAGGCCCGCGTTGAGGATGCCCTCAATGCTACAAAGGCTGCTGTTGAAGAGGGTATAATCCCTGGTGGTGGTGTGGCATTTATTCGTTGTCTGCCGAGCCTTGAGACATTGAAATACGACGGTGAGAGACAGTTTGGTGTAAATATCGTGAAAAAGGCACTGGAAGAGCCATTAAGATGGATTGCCCAGAATGCAGGCCATGATGGTTCAATTGTCATAGAAAAGGTCAAAAACGGCAAGGGCAATTTTGGTTTTGATGCGGCCAAAGAGGTCTATGTGGATGACATGATGGAGGCAGGTATCATTGACCCGACAAAGGTGGCAAGGACTGCACTCCAGAACGCTGCATCAGTAGCATCACTGCTACTCACAACCGATGCCATGATTGCAGAGAAACCAAAGGAAAAACAGATGCCCATGATGCCACCGGGCGGTATGGGTGGAATGGACGGCATGTATTAAGAGAGACTTAAACCCTGTAAAGGGATTAGAAAAGTCTATAAGATTTAAAGAGGGGCAGAGTGGCAGGAGACCTCTCCTGCCCTTCCCCTTATAGAGCCATAGAATATCTCGCAGATAGGCAGTTCACCTCTATCTTTTATGTCCTGTGCAATATCTATAAGCCTTTCAAATATAAAACCCCTGGATATGGATTTCTGTAAAAACATCTCAAGAAACCCCCCCCATCTTTTACCCTCTAATTCTGCATGGATGGTGAGGATGTTAATATTCTTCTTAAGGGAGTCTACAAAATAACTGGATAGGGCCTCTGGGTCATTGCCCTCAATACCAACAACCTCATCAAGGGTGGGGAGGTTTGAAGGTATCTGGATTATGCGGAATACCCTGTTATCCATAACAGGAAAAAAAGGCATCACCCCCCTTGTGTCACTGGAGTAGATAAAGCCATTCTCCTGGAAGAATTTAAGGGCATGGGCATTTATCATCCAGCCCGGGGCGGCAAAGGACAGGGGCGCCCTACCTGTAATATCCCTATATATCCTAACAGATTCCTTCAGTATCTCCTCTGTGCGTTCCCTGTCAAGGTCTTTGATGTGGTCGTGCCAGTATACATGGTCGTATCCGTGTATGCCTACCTCATGACCCTCCTCGATTATTGTCCTTATTATTCCTGCAGCCCTCTTTGCTATCTCTGGGCCCCTTAGAAGTATCCCGTAAAGGAGTGTTATTATACCGTATGTCTGTAAGACACCTACCCTATTTACCTTTTTCAGAAAGCCCTTTCTTGTCCATATCCTCTTTACAGTCCTGCCTGTGTTATCCCTACCCATGGGGATAAAAAAACTTGCCTTGATATTGTATCTCTTCAAGATAGAGAGGATTTGAGGCACGCCTCTTTGCATCCCCATATGTGTATCCACATCTATCTTTATACCGATAATGCCTTTTGTATCTGAATTATTCAATGATCTTTAATACCTTTGCCCCTCTGATCTTTCTTTTTTTGAGTTCACTTAGGGCCATATTGGCGTCCTCAAGCCTATATACCTGCACCTCAGGTTTAATGGGTATCTGGCTGGAAAGCTCAAGAAACTCACCTATATCATTTCTTGCCACATTGGCTACACTCTTTATCTCCTTTTCATGCCATATATGGGTCGGGTAATCGAGATTAAGAAGGCAGTCTCTGTCAAGGGTCTCCTTTCTTATGGCGTTTATAACGAGCCTGCCACCCTTTTCAAGCTTCTTTAAACCCTCCATGACTGGAAGCCATACAGGGGTTGTGTCTATGGCACAGTGTATCTTTTCCGGGGGCATATCCTCAATATCTCCTGCCCAGTATGCACCGAGTTCCAATGAGAATCTCCTCTCCCCCTCACTCCTGGCAAAAACGAATATCCTCGAATCAGGATACTTAAAACGTGCCATCTGGAGTACAATGTGTGCAGATGCACCAAAACCGATAAGCCCCAGATTCATCCCATTTTCAATGCCTGTTAGCCTTAATGAGCGATAGCCTATTGCACCGGCACATAAAAGGGGTGCAGCCTCTATATCTGTAAAGACATCGGGTATCTTAAAGGCAAAATCCTCTTTTACCACCATGAACTCTGCATAACCACCATTGGCATCCCTGCCTGTTGCCTTGAAGTCTTCACAGAGGTTTTCATTGCCCCCTTTACAGAAACGGCATCTACCACAGGAAGAATATATCCATCCAACACCTACCCTCTCACCCTCTCTTAGCTTATTGACATTTTTCCCTTTTTTTTCCACAAACCCTATGACCTGATGACCCAAAATAACAGGAAAATCAGGTGGCGGCGTCCTCCCTTCTATCTCATCGAGTTCAGTATGACAGACGCCACAGGCAGATACCCTCAATAGCACCTCCCCTTCTTTAGGCTCAGGGGTGGGTAAATCTTCAGGCCTTAAGGGATTATCAACCTCGTTCATGTTATATATCCCATCCAGAATCATTGCCTTCATAAAAGACCCCCTTCCTATTTCTCTGTAAAAGTAACGACCTCTTTCTCTTCAAGCTCTATTATCTCTGAAGGCTGATCTTTGCCCAGTTCTGTAACCTCGTATATCTCAACAGGTTTACTTTTGCCCTTAACCGCTACCTTATCCAGGCCCCTTACCCTAACATGCCATATTGTCCCGTCTTTTATCTTGTCCCTTATCTTTTCAAAGGTAGACTCTGTGATTATGATATTTGCGTTGTATTTCCTTGTCAGGCCCTCAACCCTGGCACCGAGGTTGACATTATCCCCTATTACAGTATAGTCCATCTTTTTGCCCTCGGCACCTATATTACCCACAATGGCCTCACCGGTATTTATGCCGTAGCCTGCGTCAAGGGGTGTCTTGCCCTCAGAGACCCATTTCTCCTGGAGTTCCTTTAACCTCCTTACCATATGGAGTGCACACTTTACAGCGAGTTCAGCATGATTCTCCTGTGGTATAGGTGCATTCCAGAATGCTACTATCTCATCGCCAACGAACTTGTCCAGTGTCCCATCCCATTTGAATATGATATTGGTCATCTCACCTAAATATTCGTTTAGTATCTTGACTACCTCTTCAGGCCCGTGTTTCTCAGAGAATGTGGTAAAGCCCCTTATATCGGAAAAAAATACGGTTATCTCCTTTCTCTCACCACCAAGCTTGGCAAGGTTAGGGTTTTTTATAAGCTCGTTGACCACTTTTTCTGTTACATAGCTTGAGAACATGCCCCTGATACGCTTTGCATATCGCTCCTCTGTGGCATACCTGTATGCCGTTATAATAAAATATATAACGAGTATATTGCTTGTGGAATAGCTCAAGGTTATCCAGATGTTTTTCCAGAAGAAAAAATAATATGCCACGAGGGAAAGGACAGCAATAAATACAAATGCGCTGATAGCGCCGTATACTGCCTTGAGCCTTACGATGAGGATGGCGAAGAGGATACCGGTCAACAGTATAATGATGATATTTGTCAGGTTCGTTATCTTGTATATAAAATCCTTTTTCAGGATAGAGGCTATTACACTCGCATGTTTTTCTATACCGGGCATGGCTGCTGATGTTGGTGTGACCCTGAGGTCATATATACCCACTGCTGTTGCACCTACAAGGATTATCTTATCCTTTATATCTGATGGCTTTACCTTTTCTTCCAGTATATCAACAACGGATATATATGGAAATGTACCCTCTGGTCCATAATAATGCACAAGTATCCTGCCCCAGAAATCAGTGGGTATGAGGTTTTCACCAAGCTGAACCCCTTGGGTTGCCCTTAGTGTCATGGCCTCTATGGGCAATCCGAGATACATCCTTGCTGTCTGCAGGTCAATAGAGGGGAATAACTCGCCGTCAAACTCTACAGCCATAATCTCCCACCTTAAGACCCCGTCCCTGTCCGGTATCATGTTTATAAAACCCACTTTCTTTGATGCATCCATTAGTTCTTTTACAGGGATAAGGATACCCCGGGCGCTGATGGGTGGAAATATCTTAAAGTAGTCTGAGTTTCTGATTATGGGGAAGGCATTATCATAGAGGACATCTTCTGTAATCTTTGTTTTTTTGCCTTTAAAATCAAATACAACAGGGAGTATTACATTCCCTGCATTGGCTATGGACCTTGCAAGGACATCATCACCCGCTGAAGGCTCGCTGAAGATTATATCCATCATAATGACCCTTGCACCCATTGATTTAAGTCGGTCAATGAGCTGGGCCACCCTTGACCTATCCCATGGCCACCTGCCCAGTTTTTCAAGGCTTCTGTCGTCTATGGCAGCGATGGCAATCTCAGGAGGGGGCGTAGTCTTTCCCCTGACCTTGTATCTTGTGTCATATATGAGGAGTTCAAGGTGTTCTAAGGGGAGTAATTTTATGATGGCGAAGAAGGAGAATAATATGGATACAGCAATGCCTATTACTATGGGTATGATTATTTTCTTCATTTAATGGACTTTATCAGGTTTATCTTGCATTCCCCCATGAAAATCAAATCTCAGATAGTTTTTTAAGCAGTTCCATAGCCTTTAGTGCCTCTTTGTCATTTAGGCTACCAAGACCGCAACTTGTTGTAATAAGTAATGATTTTTCATCTTTGATTTCAGAGAGCCCCTCCATGTTTTTCCTGAACCTCTTCAATAGTCCTATCATATCATCTACGGTTTTATCAAGGACAGCATCAGATGATGGCACAATGCCAGGTGAGATCTTCCCTCCTCTTTTTAAGAAGCCCCTTAGCTCCTCCTTGAAATAGAATATTGTATCCATATAGTTGAAGGCATCATAATTTATTATATCGATATCACAGCCCAAAAGCACTGACCAGTCTGTGTTGCCGCAGCAGTGGATGCCTTTTATTGCATCTACCCCATTTATTACATCATTAAATATGGATATGGCCTCCTGTTTCCCTATTGTGACATAGGCTGTACCGAATGACACCATATAAGGCTCATCAAAGAATATGATTATATCCTTGTCAGGGTAGCGAGACCTTATCTCCTTAATCATCCATTGGGCCTTCATATGGAGGGCCTTTTTTATTATATCAAAAAAACCATAGTTATATATTACAGGGACTCCTTTTTCATCCTTCAGGCCAAGCCCCATGCTAAATGGCCCTGTAAGCTGGCCTTTTATAGATTTTACACCATGGGATATATCCTTTAGCCTCTCAAGGAATCTGTAGAATCCCGGTGCTACTTTTTCAGACATGGCAAAGGCATCCAGGTTTTCACCCATGACATCTTCGTAGAACCCCTCTATGCCCTCTGTATCCTGGGTATCCATAAAGACTGTATTTTTCTCCCTATCCCATTTAATGCATGGGACATGCTCGAGGAATGTGGAATACATATTTTCATCCGGCGACCTTTTTGGGAGTTGAGGCCAGAAAGGTATATCTGGACAGGTAGTGAATATGAGGTCCAATGCCCTGTCTACATCCTGGAAAGGAAGGCTACCTATGCCTGTAATCATCTATCTACCTCCATGAGCGATTGGTTATGAGATCTTAAAATCTTTGACTTTTGGGCACATCCTTGAGTCCCTCAAAAAGTCTTTTGTATTCATAAAAAATTTAAAACCCAACAAAATTGAATTTTAAGATTTGTAACACACAGAGTTTTTTCTGTAAAGGGTTTATTAACTGATGTCATCCCTTTTTTTCCACCTCCTGTGGGAGGATATGGCAAACCTGTGTGCCTCATCCCTTATCTTTACAATGGTCTTGAAGACCGGCGAAGACGGTGGCATGAGGACAGGGTTTTTTCTCATGGGTATATAGATGAGGTCTTTCATGGCATGCCTTTTTTCTCCCTTGGCTATGCTTATTATATCTATGTCTTTGCCCATTTCTTTTAAGACCTTAAGGGCCGATGATAGCTGTGCCTTTCCCCCATCAATAATAAATAAATCTGGTAGAGGCATGATATCCGGGTCTTTAAGGCGTCTTGAAATGACCTCCATAATAGAAGAGGTATCATCCATGGTTGAGGGACCCCTTATATGGAATACCCTGTATCCATCCTTTTTTGGCTTAAAGGATTCAAAGACAACCATTACGCCTGTAGGGTTTTTCCCATGGGTATGGGATATATCATATGCCTCTATCCGTAGCGGCTCCTTTCTCAGATGGAGCATTCTCTTAAATGCCCTGTCCAGGGGTGTTTGCTCTTTTTCCTCGTAGAGGTTCTGTATGGCCAGGGCAACAAGGGGTCTGGATGCAGCATCTTTTTGCCCTTTTATCCGTGTTATGGCATTTTTCTTATCCCTCAGAAAATTTTCAAGTATACCCATATCCTCTATATCCTGAGATAGTATAATCTCGTCCGGGACAGGCCTTGTATTGTAGAACTGAAACAGCAAAGAGGATATGGCATCATCCATAAGGTCTGATACATAAGGTTCCTTGAATGTCTTTTTTGATATAAGCACGCCCCTTCTAAAGCTCAGGACAACAGCCTTTAGCCTCCCCTCCTCACAGAGAAACCCCCATACATCTCTGTCTTTCCCGAGGTGTTCATGGACATTCTGTTTCTCGGTGAGCCTTTTTATGGTCTCATACCTGTCCCTTAGAGCCTTTGCATCCTCAAACCTCCACTCTGATGCTGCCCTTTCTATCTGCTTTGTAATGTTATCGAGGATTTTTCTATTGCGGCCAGAGAGAAAGTCTACAAGCTCTGATATAATCTCTCTGTATTTTTCCTCTTCAATCCTCCCTTCACATGGTGCAGGGCATTTGCCCATCTGAAACAGGATACACGCCCTCTTTCTCTTTTTGAATACCGTATTCTTGCATCTCCTTACAGGATAAAAGGTCTGTATTATCTTCATTACTTCCTTTATGTCACCTATATCCGGGTAAGGCCCAAAATACATGGCACCATCTTCCTGTATCTTTCTCGTTGTGAACAATGCAGGGAAGGTCTCCTGGACAGTCAACTTCAGGGAGATATATGTCTTATCGTCCTTTAGATTTATATTATATCTTGGTTTATGCTCTTTAATAAGGTTATTTTCCAGGAGGAATGCCTCTTTTTCATTTCCCGTTAATATGGTCTCTATCTGGGCTATGTTTTCCGCGAGATGTTCGGTTTTTACATCCTTTTTCCCGGCCTTTATATAGCTCTTTACCCTTTCCCTTATATTTTTTGCCTTGCCGATATAGACAATCCTGTTTTCTTTGTCTTTGAATATATAGACCCCTGATGAATCAGATAGATTTTCTATTATTCTTTCGTCTATCAAACTACTTCACCTTTAATATTATTTATACTTTTTCAAAGGCCTTATTAAAGCCATCATTGTTCAAAAATCAGACACCTGTCTCTGCATTCTTTGGACTTCACACCCCTGCATCCTGCAGCAATGCCTACCCTGTGGCAGAGAAAAAAGTCGTATTTCAAAGGGTCTTCAGGTGAAAGGCGTCTCAATGCCTCTGTAACCTCAATGGCAGCCTTAAAGGTAGGGTTTTTTGTCTTTATCCAGCCAAGACACCTGCCTATCTTAAATATATTTGCATCCAGGGGGACAATAAGGTCCTTCTTGTCTATAAAACCCCATATACCCTTATCTATCTCATCTTTTCTTACCATCCATCTTAAAAAAAGACACCACCTCTTCATGGGGTTGGACGGGGATGGGGCAGGAAAGAAAAATGTGAGGTCATTGCTGTTATGGAATATGTATCTCCTTGCAGACCACAGGGTCTGTCTTATGTCGCCTCTGTAGAATTTTTTAATCATATTCCCAAGGGTGTCAAACCCCTCGGAGATTTTTTTTAATGCCATGAAAAGCATTATTAGATCACTGTCTTTCTGAAACCTGTAGTACATGCCTGAAAGACATGTAAAATCCCCAGCCCTTATAAATTCATATGGACTTTGACCCATCTTTTTAAATAATTCTTTCAGGAATCTCTTAAAGACCTCGATCCTGCCATAGGCAAACTGGGAGGCAAGAAACCCAGCCACCTCCATGTCTTTTTCATCAGTGTAGTTATCGAGGAAGATTACAGGGTCGTTCTTCTTTGCCTCTAAGAGATTATATTTGTCTTTTTCGTACGCCTCGATAATGCCCATGATATATCAAATTTTAATCTACAACATAATGGGCTGTAATTCAAATTAATGGGGCGTTTAATAAACATTATGTGTTTGAAAAAAATCTAAAAAATACTTGACAAAATCGAATGTTACAAGTATAGTTGGTTTAATGTGGTAAATGGTGTTATAAAGTGGGATAAAAATGTTTGCCGGTAGATATGAATATACAATAGACGATAAAAGTAGGGTCAGTATACCATCCAAGTTCAGGGAGATCCTATCGACAAAATACGACATGCGCCTGATACTTACGAATCTCGATGGGTGTATAGTGGGCTATCCATATCAGGAGTGGGTGGAGATACAGGAAAATATTGCAAAAAAAGAACAGATAAACAAGGATGCAAGGACATTTTTGAGGTATTTTTACTCAGGGGTTACTGAGTGTTCCATAGATAAATTGGGGAGGATATTGATACCCCAGTCTTTAAAAACCGATGCCCTGATTAAAAAAAATGTTGTCATAGTGGGGATGAATAAGAAGATAGAGATATGGGCCCAGGAGGTATGGGAGGAGCTTGTGAAGAAGGCGATATCTGACCCTGATAGGGTTGCAGATATTGTATCTGAGCTTGGCCTTTGATTGAAAGAGCCCATATACCTGTTTTAGTCAAGGAAGTATTAGATTATTTAATCTCTGAAAAGTTTAGCCTTTTTATAGATGCAACAGTAGGGGGCGGGGGTCATGCTTTCAGCATACTGGGGCATCACAGTAAGATAAAACTAATAGGTTTGGATGTAGATGAAGCCGGACTGGCTATAGCGGCAAGGAGACTTCAACCCTTTGGGGAGCGGGTTAGGTTGATAAGGGGCAATTTTAGAGACCTGAAGGATATACTGGCCAGAGAGGGTATTGATGGATTTGATGCCATCCTGTTCGATTTAGGTTTGTCCATGTATCACCTGCAGGGCAAGAGGGGATTTAGCTTTTATGATGACAGCTTTCTTGATATGAGGATGGATAATCAGCAAGAAAAAACAGCCTTTGATGTTGTAAATAGATACAGCACCGAGAGATTAGAGAATATACTGTTGCAATACGGTGAGGAATACAGGGCAAGGGCTATTGCAAAGGCCATTTTATATGCAAGGAAGAAAAAACCCATTACCACTGCCCTTGAACTCAGTAGCCTCATCTTACGGGTTAAAGGAAAAAAGGGCAGGACTCACCCGGCCACAAAGGCATTTCAGGCAATAAGGATAGAGGTGAACAGGGAACTGGAGAATATAGTGTCCGGACTCAGGGATGCCATTGAAATGTGTAGGCCAGGGGGTAGAATAGGTGTTATCTCTTTTCATTCGCTGGAAGACAGGATCATTAAAAATACATTCAGGGCCGATGAGAGGATAAAGGTGATTACCAAAAAGCCTCTTAAGCCATCTATGAAGGAGATAAAAGAAAACCCTGCTTCAAGGAGCGCTAAACTCAGGGTAGCAGAAAAGATATAGATAGGGGGGATTATAGATGCAAAGGGTATACATATATGCAACAAGACAGGAGGTCAGATATAGAGGTACTCGTTCGACCCTGATATTTATATTATCCTTTCTTTGCATTGCCCTTTTTTATTTTATCGTCAGGGGGGCATGCATTAACTTGAGGGAGGACCTGATTGCCCAGCTCTCCAGAGAAAGACACGCCCTTGAGACAAATAGCAGGCTAAAGATAGAGTTATCAGGGATTACCAAGAAGAGGTATCTTGAATTTAAGGCAAAGGAGCTCGGGCTTAAAAAGCCAAAGGAAGAGGAGGTTTTGGTATTGAGATGAATAAAAAGGCTAAAAGAAAGGCCTTCTTCATCTGTCTCACCATATGCCTTTTATATATATCATTAGCAGCGAATATTACAGAGCGAATAAAAATGACAAGGGTATCGGAAGCAATAGGCAATACAAAGACAGGTATGTCTGTATCTTTACCGGTGGCACAGGTAAAAAAGCAACAAGAGATTGCGAAGGAATCAATAGATAACAAGATAAAAGTGCCTGAACCAGAGAAATCAGAGAACGCCCCTGTTATTAAAAGTGACGATGACCATATAGAACCCATGTTTTTCATATCTGTCCCTATTGTCTGCTATTCCATTAAAAAAAGGATAATAGACAGGGATACACTTATCCCATCCTCAAACAACACATGGAAAAAACCCATTCAGATTTTAGAAGACAGGGATATGGAGGGTCTAAAAAATCTATCGAGGTTGATAGGTAGAAAGGATATATCAGATTTTCTAAAGAGAGAGGGTATAGAGCACAGGGATGATATAACAGCCGAGAGCCTCTTAACAGGCAGGGGTTATGTAATCAACAAGGCAAGGTTCAGCGCCATATATGAGATGCACGTGGGGGAAGGATATGATACACTCTTCCCCATAATATTCAACGGTATGGCTATAAAAAGAACTGATAAGGGTTTTGAGCTCGTCCGCTCAAAGACACCAATACCTGAGAACAAAAAAGAGATAAGGACAGAAAAAGAGTGGATAATGCCAGATTTGACCAATGCCTCCATGAGGAAGGCCATTGAGATGCTAAATATTAATACAAGGAAGATCAGGATAATAGGCATGGGTACTGTATATGACCAGTATCCAAAACCCCATGAGAGGATAAAGGGTGAGGCAGAGTGTATACTATACGGAAGGGTGAATAACTGAACCATGAGGCTCTTAGACCTTATAAAGGACATACCAGTAGAAAGCATAGATGGTGAGATAACCCTGGATATCAAAGGCATTACAAAGGATTCAAGAAGGGTTGAGGAAGGCTATATGTTCTTTGCCACCTCTACCAGTGAATCATACATAAAAGATGCATTCAACAGGGGCGCAGTGGCTATTGTATCCCAAAAGAGACATGGATATGGTTTTAAATGTCATATAGTAACGGGTCATATAGAGGCTGCACTGGGTATGGTGGCCTCAAGGTTTTATGGAGATCCTTCAGAAAAGATACATATAACTGGCATAACAGGGACGAACGGAAAGACAACGATAACCTATCTTATAGAATCTATACTAAATGCCGCAGGCATGGCCCCCGGGGTTATAGGGACTATATCATACAGGTATAAAGGAAAGACCTTTAAGGCAGACAATACAACCCCAGGGGCGGAACAGCTTCAGGGGCTCCTTGCCGAGATGGTATCATCTGGTGTAAGCCATGTGATAATGGAGGTCTCATCCCATGCCCTTGACCAGAGGCGGGTGGAGGGGACACATTTCAATACAGCCATATTTACCAATCTGACCCACGACCATCTTGACTATCACAGGGATTTGGTTCATTATAAGGAGGCCAAGAGACTGCTTTTTAATCATTACCTGATGAAGAGCAACAAGGGGAAGAGATATGCTATCCTCAATATGGATGACCCCAATGTGGATGACTTTGTCCCCAAACCCCCTGTAAAGACATTGTTTTACAGCCGTAACAGGCAGGTCGATGCATATCTCTCAGATTATAGAGAGGATATAAATGGCCTGAGCCTAAAGGTCACACTGGGAAGGGAGAGCCTTAATATTACATCGTCCCTTATAGGCGGTTTTAATGCATCCAATATACTGGCAGCATGTCTTTTTGGCTATGGAGAAGGGATACCCATGGGGTATATCAAGGAGGGCATAGAGTCGTTAGAGTCTGTCCCGGGCAGGATGGAGCGGGTAAAAAATAACAAGGGATACCCGGTATTTGTTGACTATGCCCATACCCCTGATGCCCTTGCTAAGGTTTTGGAGATGCTGAATACAATAAAAAAAGGCAGACTCATAACTGTTTTCGGTTGCGGAGGCAACAGGGATACTGCCAAGAGGCCGATTATGGGTGATATTGCATCCCGGCTCTCAGACTTCACCATTATAACATCAGATAACCCAAGGAATGAAGACCCTAAAAAGATCATAGATGATATTATAAGGGGTGTTCACGGCAATTCATACAGGGTTATAGAAAACAGGAGGGATGCCATATCTGAGGCTATAAGGATGCTAAAAAAAGATGACTGCCTCCTTATTGCCGGTAAGGGGCATGAGGATTATCAGATTATAGGAGACAGTGTTTATCATTTCAGCGACAAAGAGGTGGCAGAGGAGTTTTTAAATGTGGCTACTTGATGAGGTTTTAGAGGCGGTGAAGGGTGAACCCCTTGTTGTAAACAGGACATCCTTTACCGATATATCCACTGATACAAGGTCTATAGATAAAGGGGAACTCTTTATACCCCTTAAGGGCAAAAACTACGATGGCCATAGCTTTATCCCACAGGCCCTTGAGTTATCCGGCGGTGGTTGTCTCTGCGAGAGAAACCAAGCTGGTATGGTAGCTGATGTGAGAGAGACTGTTATACTGGTAGATGATACATTAAAGGCCCTTGCCAACCTTGCAACATATAAGAGAAAAAGGACAAAGGGACAGTTCATTGCCATAACCGGTAGCAATGGCAAGACAACCACTAAAGAGATACTTGTGGCCATGATAAAAAAGACATTTTCTGTGCATTACAATGAAAAGAATTACAACAACATAATAGGTGTATCTAGGAGTATCCTCTCTATAAATGGGGACCATGATTTCTATGTCTTTGAGGTGGGGACAAATAGTCGCGGGGAGATAAGGACGCTTGCAGCTATTTTAGAGCCGGAGATATCCATCATTACCAATATAAATCCATCTCACCTTGAAGGCCTTATGGATTTAAAGGGTGTCCTCGAGGAAAAGCTCGACCTTTTCTACGGGACAAAAAAAGGTGGTTCTGTATTTATCAATGTGGATGACCCATATATAATCTCCTCATATATAGATGAAAACCACATAAAATGCGAATATGCCATAGACAGGGATGCCTTATACAGGCTTATCATAGATGAAGACCTGGGATGGGAGGGTTTTGGTTTAACCTTGATTTTTCCCAAGGTGAACTTTAAGGCAAGGACAAGGCTTTTAGGTAAACACAATCTCTATAATATACTTGCCGCAGCATCCATTGCCGACAGGATTGGGATAGGCAGGTCTTCCATAAAGGAGACAATAGAGGAGTTTGACTACTATGATAAGCGATTCAGGCCTGTCAAGTCCAAAAGAGGCTACCTTGTTGTGGACGATACATACAATGCAAACCCCTCTTCTATGGAATGGGCTATAAAGACTGTTGCAGGGCTTCCATGCAGGGGTAACAGGATTGCCATAATCGGGGATATGAAGGAACTCGGGGAAATGACTGAGTTCTATCACAGGGAACTGGGCAGGTTATTAAGACAGAGCAACATCAAAAAGACCTTCCTTATCGGTGAATCAGTTGCCTATACCTTCGAAGAGATAGGGGATGAAAGGGCAGAGTTATTTAAAGATAGGAAATTGCTTATTGAATCTGCTGCAAGGGTCATAAGGATGGATGATGTAGTCCTTGTTAAGGGTTCAAGGGCAGCAAGGATGGAAGAGATAGTGGAGGCATTGACCTGATGTTGTATCATATACTTTTTCCATTGCATGAAAAGTTTTCTTTATTCAATGTATTCAGGTATATCACCTTCAGGACTGTCCTGGCCATCTTAACTGCACTCATCATCAGTTTTATTCTCACACCGTATATAATAAGAAAGTTCCATGAATGGAAGGTCAGAAGCGACAAGAGGGAGGATGTCCCGGACAGGCATATAACAAAGCAGGGCACGCCCACCATGGGCGGGTTTGTTATCCTAATCTCCACCATTATACCCACGCTTTTGTGGTCCGATTTGACAAACTATTATATCTGGCTTGTTACATTTACGCTTTTGTCCTTTGGCGGTGTAGGTTTTGCCGATGACTTAAAGAAACTTAGGGGTAAAAATGGCAAGGGTATATCTGGTAAGACCAAGATGTCCCTCCAGATATTTTTTTCAGTTATAATAAGCGTCCTTCTATATCTCAGGCCTGGTTTTATAACAGAGCTTACTGTCCCGTTTTTTAAGAATATTACACCTCACCTAGGCATATTCTACATCTTCCTCTCCATATTCATAATAGTAGGGACTTCCAATGCTGTCAACCTCACAGACGGCCTTGACGGACTTGCCATAGGCCCAGTGATTACCGTATGCGGTACATTTATGCTCTTTTCCTATCTTGCTGGAAATATCAAATTCGCCCAGTACCTTCAGATATTCTATGTAAAAGGTGCAGGGGAGCTTGCCATACTCTGCGGGGCTATGCTCGGTGCTGGTATAGGTTTTCTATGGTATAATGCATACCCTGCTGAACTTTTCATGGGGGATACAGGCTCTTTATCCCTGGGTGCAACCCTTGCCACCATAGCAGTAATAATAAAGCAGGAGATACTGCTCTTGATAGTAGGCGGTATATTTGTCCTGGAGACAGCATCTGTTATAATACAGGTCCTGTCATTCAAATGGAGGGGCAAGAGGGTCTTCAGGATGGCACCCATACACCATCATTATGAACTAAAGGGCTGGAACGAGGAGAAGATAGTGGTGAGGTTCTGGATTGTCTCGATTATTTTAGCGCTATTGGCCTTAAGTACCCTTAAACTGAGGTGACTTTATAGATGGAGATACCTGATAGGATACTCATAGTCGGGCTTGGTAAGACAGGGGTTTCGGTGGCGAGATTTCTGGGTGGGCAGGGCAAGGCCATCACCGTAACAGATACTAAAACTGAGGCAGAGCTCTCCCATGCCATAGCTGAACTAAAAGGTGTGGAATTTAAAGGCAGATTCGGCGGTCACAATATGGATGACTTCATAAACCAAGACATGATAGTTGTGAGCCCGGGTGTGGATATAGAGATGCCATACATAAAAGAGGCTGTAAAAAGGGGTATCAGGGTAATAGGGGAGATAGAACTTGCCTCAGCATTTGTGGACAGCCCCATTATAGCCATTACAGGGACAAACGGCAAGACTACTGTTACATCCCTTATGGGAGAGATCTTCCAGGCTGCCTTCGAATACGTCTTTGTGGGAGGCAATATAGGCAATCCCCTTGTAAATTATGTCATGGATGATAAAAAAGCCGATTATGTCATACTCGAGATAAGTAGCTTTCAGCTTGAGACAATTCATAGATTCCACCCCCATATATCCGTCCTCCTTAATATCACAGAAGACCATCTGGACAGGTACAGAAGTTTCGATGAATACAGGGATGCCAAGCTCAGGATATTTGAAAATCAATCCGGAGATGATTTTGCCATCCTGAATAAGAATATAGAGCTAAATAGACCCATCAAGGCAAAAAAACTATATTTCTCTGCATACGATGTTGTAGAAGAGGGTGCATATTACAGGGACAATAAGATGTATATAAGGTTTAATGGCAAGGAATATACCTACAGAAGAGATATAAGCCCCCTTCCAGGGACACACAATACAGAGAATCTCCTCGTTGTACTTCTTGCTGCTCATATAGCCGGGATAGAAAGAGGTGTCATAGAAGAGGTGCTCAAGGGTTTCATGGGCCTCCCCCATAGGGTTGAATATGTAAGGGAGATAAACGGGGTGAGATTTATCAATGACTCCAAGGCAACAAATGTAGATGCCACAAAGAGGGCATTACAGGGTATAAATGACAATATCGTGCTTATAGCCGGTGGAAAGGATAAAGGCGGTAGTTACAGGGTTATGATGGATGAGTTAAAAAAGGTAAAGGCACTCATTCTTATTGGAGAGGCAAGAAAGAGGATTATTGGAGAACTTGCCGGGCATGTGGTCATATATGAGGCAGCGGATCTGGATGATGCTGTGAAAAGAGCAATGGATGTGGCAAAAAAAGGAGATACTGTGCTTTTTTCCCCTATGTGCAGTAGCTTTGATATGTTCAGGGATTATAAGGAGAGGGGAGAGATATTCAAGAAGATCGTGTGGGCTATATGAAAAAGGCTGCTATCTTACTCCTCACATCCCTACTCTTATACGGTATGGTCAGGGAGTTGAACTCTATAAAGATTGCCTTGATATGTGTTGGTCTGATAGGGTCATACATTGTCTGTCGTATACCCGGTAGATACATAATGTCCATGAAATACCCCTTGATTGTCATACAACTTGCCATAACAGCCCTATTCCTTGTATTTCCCCATCTGTCCATCAAGGAGCATGGTGATTTCTTTGTTGCCTTTATGGCCATCTACAGCATTATGTTTTATCTCATCTCCATTAAAGAGGGTCAAAAGGGGCTCTTTAAAGAGGTGGTTGCCATATCAATCCTTTATTTTTCTGCATTTTTTAATCTCCTCATGGTAGGCAAGCCTGTGCTTATCATCTCCATTGCCCTGCCCGTGATGCTCTATCTATTCATAATAGGGCACAACAAGGTTATCCTTTTTATCCTGGGATATACGCTCTTTATTGTTTTGGCTCTTATAATGAGAAAGGTGTCCATAATCGGTGCAGGTATAAACTTCAGTAGTGATTTGCATAGATACATACTCCTTTTATCGCCCCTTTTTCTTTTGATATGGAGTTTTATCGGCCTTGTGAAAAAGACAGATTTTTTAAAGATAATCTCTTTTTTGGGCCTGATGTGTATCTCCATAGATATACTTATGGTGGTGGGCCTAAGGCTCTCCTGCGGCATAGTATATCAGCCTCTGGCAGCTATCCTGATTGTAGCCCCCATTGCCGGTATGATGATGAAGGCAGAGAAGGGAGGCTTATGAAGCTTTTTATTGCAGCAGGTGGAACAGGTGGCCATGTATTTCCTGGTATATCAGTGGCAGACAGGTTTACTGCCATGTCCCCTGACAATGAGGTGGTCTTCATAGGGACAAAGACCGGTCTTGAGTCAAGGGCTGTGCCTCAGGCAGGATACAGGCTCTTGTGTGTAGATGCCCGTCAGTTTTCAGGCAGGAATCTGGCATATAAACTGGTAACGGTAGCCAGCCTTGTAAAGGGTATCCATACCTGTTTGAGCTACATTAAAAAAGAAGACCCCCAGGCCATACTGGGCATGGGCGGGTTTGCATCCGTGCCCATGGTTATAGCAGGTTTTATACATGGGACCCCCATCTTTCTCCACGAACAGAATGTCCAGCCCGGTCTTGCCAACAGGATACTTGCCAAGTATGCAAGGACCATATTTATAAGCTTTGAGGATACAAGGCACTATCTCGGTAGTTCAAGGGTCATGCTTACCGGGAACCCCATAAGGGAATCTGTAAAGAAAAGGGATGTGGGATTGGGAGAGGGTGATTTCGGTATATTTGTATTTGGAGGAAGCAGGGGTGCAAGAAGCATAAATCAATCAGTGGTGGATATGCTGAATTATTTAAATGAATACAGGGACAGGGTTATTGTATTCCATCAGACAGGGACAGAGGACTACGAAGGCGTGAAGGATATATACGATAGTTCGCAGATAAGGCACGAGGTCTTTGCATTTACAGACAACATGGCCCATTATTACAAGAACTCCCACGTTGTCATAGCAAGGGCAGGGGCAAGCACAATCTTTGAGCTTGCATACTTCAAGAGGCCTGCTATCCTCATACCCTATCCTTATTCAGCAGGACAGCATCAGTGGAAGAATGCCCTTCAGGTGGAGAGGGCAGGTGGTGGTTATATAATAGAGAATAGTGAGGCAAGCGGGGAGAGGCTTTTTTATGTCATCAAGAGGCTTATTGATGAACCGGAGCTATTGAAGAAGATGGGTGAAAATATAGGCAGGCTATATATAGAGGATGCAGAGGGACTTATCATAAAGGGGATAATAGATGGTATTTCATAATATAGAGAAGGTGCATTTTGTAGGTATCGGTGGGATAGGTATGAGCGGGATTGCAGAGGTATTGCTGAATCTCGGCTTTACCATCACAGGCTCAGATATAAGGAAGAACGAAACCACCGAGAGGCTTGAAAGGCTCGGGGCAAAGGTCTTTTACGGACATAGGGAGGAGAATGTCCTCGATGCCGATGTGGTGGTTATATCCTCTGCTGTGAGGTTCGACAATCCAGAGGTACAGAAGGCAAAAGAACTCTTTATCCCTGTTATCCAGAGGGCAGAGATGCTGGCAGAGCTCATGAGGATGAAATACAGCATTGCCGTTGCAGGGGCCCACGGCAAGACAACAACCACATCCCTTGTATCCACCATCCTTGCCCACGCAGGTTTGGACCCCACATGCGTAATAGGGGGCAAGCTCAACAGCTTTGGCAGCAATGCAAAGCTCGGGGGGAGCAAATACCTTGTTGCCGAGGCAGATGAGAGCGATGGGACGTTTCTCATTCTTTTTCCCACCATTGCCGTGGTTACCAATATTGACATGGAACACCTCGATTTCTATAAGGATCTAAACGAGATAAAGTCTGCATTCCTCACCTTTTTGAACAAGGTGCCTTTTTATGGGATGGATATTATATGTATAGACAACCCCAATCTCCAGAGCCTCATACCCAATCTCAAGAGGAGATATATAACATACGGCCTGTCAAAACAGGCAGATATAAGGGCGGTGGATATTAGAACAGAGGGTTTCAAGACAGGTTTCCGGGTTATATACAGAGACAGGGAGCTTGGAGAGGTGGTTATGGGGCTCCCTGGTATCCATAATGTAGTAAACGGGCTTGCTGCCTGTGCAGTGGGTATGGAGCTTGATATACCCTTTCCCACTATAGCCGATGCCTTCCGGTCATTCTCAGGGATACAGAGGAGGCTGGAGATAAAGTGGGACGGAAGGATAAAGCTTATTGATGATTATGGACATCACCCTACAGAGATAAAGGCAACCCTTTCATCTTTAAGGGATATGTGGAAGGGCAGGATTATAGTGGCATTCCAGCCCCACAGATATACGAGGACAAAGGCACTCATGGATGAGTTCGTTACATCCTTTAATGAGGCAGATATCCTTATAATAACCGAGATATACCCTGCCTCAGAGGAGCCCATAGAGGGTGTATCAGGGGCAGCCCTTGCAGAAAGGATAAAGGCAAGCGGGCACAAGAATGTGCTTTTCTGTCCCACGAAAGAGGATGCAGCAGAGAAGATAATAGAGATGGCAGCCCCGGGCGATGCTGTTGTTATGCTGGGTGCAGGGGATATAAACAAGATATGCGATACATTGAAGGATAGATGGACTGGACTGGAATAAAGGGGGCAGTCCTCAGGGATGTGCCCATGAAGAGGTATACCTCTATGAAGGTGGGTGGTAGCGTAAGATACATGGTATACCCTATAGATGAAGAAGACCTGTTGGGTGTAGTTACGAGGCTCAGTGAGAATGGGATAAGCTACAGGTTTCTCGGAAACGGCACAAACGTAATCGTCAATGATTCAGGTCTTGAGGAGGCGGTTATAAGGGTCATAAGGATTAATATATTGAGGCACAGATATCATGGCGATAGCTGCACTGTAACAGTCTCCGGGGGTATGTCCCTCAAGAGGTTTATAACAGATTGTGCCAGAAGGGGTCTGTCTGGTCTTGAAAAACTATACTGGATACCAGGGACAGTAGGCGGTGGTATCAAGATGAATGCAGGGAGCTTTGGCTCATCCATATCAGACCATCTCTTAGATGTGGTTGTATTCAACAGGGACAGTGGTTTTAAAACTATTGCAAAAGATGACATGTCCTTTGGTTATAGAAGGTCATCTGTGAGGAGGAATGACTGTGTCTTTATGGCCAGGTTCAATCTCCACAAGAGAGATAAAGGGGCAATACTTGAGGACATGGATTATGTATACAGGGAGAGAAAGACCCACCACCCCATGGAGTTTCCATCTTCAGGCTCTGTTTTTAAATCCGTAGGCGGTGAGCCTGCATGGAGGTTTATAGAAAAGGCAGGGCTTAAAGGGATGAGGATAGGTAATGCGTGTGTATCAGAAAAACACGCAAATTTTATAATAAACCTTGGTGGCGCAACAGCCAGGGATATAAAAAGGCTTATTCACAGGATTAAAGGCGAGGTCTTTGAGAGATTTGGTGTTTTATTGGAAGAAGAGGTAGAGTTCTGGGGTTTTGATGATAAGGCTACAGAAAATCAGAGGCAGGTATAAGGATTATGAGGGATAAGAGAATTGGTGTCTTGATGGGTGGTATGTCATCGGAGAGGGAGATATCCCTGAAGAGCGGAAGGGCTGTCCTTGAGAGTCTTTTAAGGCAGGGCTATAATGCTGTAGGTATAGATGTGGACAGGGGCCTCATGGAGACCCTTAAAAAAGAATCCATAGATATAGCCTTTATTGCCCTCCACGGCAGGTGGGGTGAAGATGGGACAGTCCAGGGCCTCCTTGAGACGGTGGGTATCCCCTATACAGGTTCAGGGGTATTAGGTTCTGCTGCTGCCCTGGATAAGGCAGCTATGAAGTATATCCTTAAAGGCGCCGGGGTCCCGACACCTGACTATAGGGTATACTATAAGAAAGATGCAATCCGATTCCCCATCCCTTTTGTAATCAAGCCAGCAAACGAGGGTTCTACCATAGGCATATCCATAGTGAGGGATAAGAAAGAGATAGAGGAAGCCTGTCAATGTGCATTCAGATACGACAAAAAGGTCCTGGTAGAGAGGTTCATAGAAGGTAGGGAGATAACTGTAGGTAAGATTGATGACATATCACTCCCCATAGTTGAGGTAAGACCAAAAAAAGGTTTTTATGACTTTGAGTCAAAATATACAGTAGGTATGACAGAATACATTGTCCCGGCAAAGCTCAACAAGACTATTGAGAAAAGGGCATACAAGATAGCAGATGAGGTCTACAGGCTCTTTGAATTGTCTGGCTGTGCAAGGATAGATATGCTTATAGATGATGGCATCCCAAATGTAATAGATATAAATACATCACCGGGCATGACAGAGACATCCCTTGTCCCAAAGGCATGGGGGTGTCTTGGAAAGGGCTTTGATGAGCTTATAGAGAAGATACTATCAGGGGCATCGTTGAAGATATGAAAAAAATACTCTATATACTTTTTATAACACCTATTTGTCTATTATCTATACTGACCCTTGTCTATCTGTTTTCCAGCGATGTCCCCATGTTTATAATAAAAAACATCAAGATTGTCGGTGTAAAACAGTTGAAGGACGCAGATGTTATGGGCAGAATATCACCTTATATTAAAGACGGTGTATTGGATGCGCAAAAGATAAGGGAGGCAGTGCTTTCCCACCCCTTTGTATCTGATGTGAGGATAAAAAGGGTATACCCCTTCTCTGTGGTGATAGATATAAAGGAAAAGAGGCTTGCCGGATTATGGGTAGATAGTTCAGGGAATGTAATGATACTGGATGAACATGGAGAGCCATATAGGGGACTCTCTACAGGTGCAGCAAAAGATATGTTTATCATAAACACAAAGGATAGAAACAGCTTAAAAGACATATTGAAGGAGATAAACACCTGGATATCTGAAGGGCTTATAAAGAAAGAGGACATATCAGAGGTAGCCTTTAGAGACGGCAGCATAACCATCTTCCTTGTTCAGGAAGGTATAGAGATAGTCCTGGGAAAGGAAGATCTGAAAAAGAGGCTGAAGAGGGCGATGGTTGTCCTGGAGGACGCAAAAAAGAGAGGTCTCCTGATTAAATGTATAGACGCCAGGTTTGAGAGGGGTGCCATTATTCAGGAAAGGCAGGTGTAATATGGTAAGGGACGATGAAATGCTTGTAGGTCTTGACATTGGGACAACAAAGATATGTGTGGTTGTGGCAAAGGTGGCTGAGGGCAAGGTCAATATAGTGGGTATAGGTTCCCATCCATCCACAGGATTGAGAAAGGGCGTTGTCGTGAATATGGACAGCACTGTCAGTTCCATTAAAAAGGCTGTGGAAGAGGCAGAGCTGATGGCGGGCATAAAGATTGACAGTTGCATTGCCGGTATCTCTGGTGCCCATGTGAAGAGCTTTAACAGTAACGGGGTTGTGGCTGTAAAGGATAAAGAGGTCAGGGCTGATGATGTGGCAAGGGCTATAGATGCAGCCAAGGCAGTGGCCATACCCGCTGACAGGCAGGTCCTCCATGTTATACCACAGGAGTTTATAATAGATGACCAGGACGGTATAAAAGACCCCATAGGGATTACAGGGGTGAGGCTTGAGGTTAAGGTGCATATAGTCACAGGCAGTGTAGCCTCTGCCCAGAATATTATAAAGTGCTGCAGGCTTGCCGGATTAAATGTGGATGACATAGTGCTCAGCCAGATTGCATCTGCTGAGGCAACGCTTTCACCAGAAGAGAAGGAGATCGGCGCAGCACTCATCGATATGGGGGGTGGGACAAGCGATATAGCTGTATTTGCCAATGGCAGCATAAAATATACGGCTGTTTTGCCTTTTGGTGGCAACAACATAACAAACGATATAGCCATAGGCCTTAAGACCCCTCTTGAAGAGGCAGAGAAGATAAAAAAGAAGTTCGGCAGCGCCTTTTCAAGCATGATAGGGGAGAATGAGACCATAGAGGTCCCCAGCGTGGGCGGCAGAAAGCCCAGAACCTTAAAGAGAAAGACCCTTGCCGATATCATAGAGCCCAGGGTAGAAGAGATATGCACCATGTTGTACGAGGAGATTAAAAAATCAGGGGCAGAGAAGCTCTTGGCATCAGGGGTTATACTTACAGGGGGATGCGCAAACCTTGAGGGGATTGTGGAGCTTTCAGAAAATATATTCAATCTCCAGACGAGGATAGGATTTCCAACAGGTGTAGGGGGGCTCGTGGATGTGGTGAATAACCCCATATATGCCACCGGGGTTGGGCTGTTGATATGTGGTTATAAGAATCCAGGGGTAAAGAAGTCTAAGTTTGAGAAGGGCAGGGCAATAAAAAAGATATACACAGGCCCAAATATCCTGAAAAGGATGAAGGAATGGTTTAAAGAAATCTTTTAAGGAGGTAAGAGGATGCCAAACACATTTTATATGGATGAAAGCGGTGGTTTTTCAGCAAAGTTAAAGGTAGTCGGTGTTGGTGGAGGTGGGTGTAATGCCTTGAATAACATGGTGGATGCCAATGTGAGAGGCGTTGAGTTTATAGCTGTCAATACTGACCTTAAGTCTCTGAATATGTGTAAGGCACCCATTAAGATACAGATAGGGAATAAACTGACAAGTGGTCTCGGGGCAGGCGCTGACCCTGAGGTGGGCAAAAAGGCCGCCCTTGAGGATGTGGAGAAGATCAAGGAACACCTGAAAGGTGCACATATGGTATTTATCACCTGTGGCCTTGGTGGAGGCACAGGGACAGGGGCATCACCTGTTATAGCAGAGATATCAAAGGAGCTTGGCTCCCTTACCGTTGCCATTGCCACAAAACCTTTTGCCTTTGAAGGAAAAGACAGGATGAGACAGGCAGAACAAGGTGTTGCCCAACTCAAGACAAGGGTGGATTCCTTAATCACCATTCCAAATCAGAGGCTGTTTTCCATAGGCGGTAAACACATGACCATTATAGAGGCATTCTTAAAGGCAGATGAGGTGCTTTTGAACGCTGTCCAGAGTATATCAGACCTTATAATAGGGTCAGGCCATGTGGTTGTGGATTTTGCAGATGTAAAGACAATAATGAGCGAGAGGGGTATGGCAATAATGGGCATTGGAGTTGCAACCGGGGAGAACAGGGCAAGGGAGGCAGCACAGAAGGCTATATCGAGCCCGCTTCTCGAGGATATATCCATTCACGGTGCAAGGGGTGTCCTTATAAATGTTACTGGAGATACCAATATGACCCTCCATGAGGTAAATGAGGCATCAACCCTTATACAGGAACAGGCCCATGAGGATGCAAAGATAATATGGGGTCTTGTGTATGACGATACAATGGATGGTGCCATGAGGATCACAGTCATAGCCACAGGTTTTGAGGAGAAGGCTATTGTAGACGAAGAACCTATAATAAAGCCTGTAAAACATACGGGCAGGCTTTTTCGAGACCTTGATGAGCCGCCCTTTATAAGAAAAAACATAACCATAGATTATAAGGAGATTAAATCAAAGAGCGATAACCTTGATATAGATGATGAGAGATACGATGTGCCGACTTTCTTAAGAAAGCAGGCAGACTAAAATTACAAGACCTTTGATGGATTATGCACTGAAGAGTTCTTTATAGTTTAAGGCCCTTTGGATATCTATGGCTTTCCTTGCCAGGATATTCTGCAGTTTTACACCCACAGATAGGAATTCAAGGGCCATGAACTCAAGGATATCATGGAACCTTGTGTCCTGAGGCAGCCATTTTCTCACAATCAAGGCATCTACCTCAAACACCTCTCTGTCTATCATCAGGGTCACCTTTATAACCATCCCTTCATCGAAGTTGTATGTCCTGTTATGGGATATACTTGCCCCGCCAAGGGATATGTCGATGATATTGGTCTTTATACCGTATATGAATAACTCTATGCCACTGTCGTTGGGCAGCTCAACACGATAGGATTTTCTCATATTGTATGGTTCTGGTTTAGAAGACCTCAATAATTTTATGGCATGAACTGTCTCTGTAGAGGACAGTCTGTAATTCTTGATAAGACCTATTATTTTAGCATGGAACCTGTAACGAATCCTGTGGTTTTTTTCCCTTTTTAAAAAGGTTATGATTGCTGTCTGGTTTAGCCTGTCCTCGAGGATTGGGGGGTCTATCTGACTTACTATAATTTCCTTTTCAGAGACATCATAGACTATGGAGCCCCTCATCTCACTTGTTTTGTTTATCCCTTCTGTATCTACTATGAGCTTTATAATAAGGCCAGGTCTTATGTATCCCCAAGTCTCCACTATAGATATTCATACATGATTTTTATGGAAAATAAAAGTTTTTTAATTAAGCCCGAGAAAATGTAGGGAGGCCTTGATTTTTGATGTTAAAAAAGGGGGATTTGCATCCCCCTTTTTGCATTGCATCTACTGGTCTTTGCCCTCAAAGAGCTTTTTTATAAGTTCCCCTGATGGCGGCTTTGTGAATAGGCTTACACCGAAAAACAGAACAAGACAGCCACCCAGGAGTATGAACTCCATTGTAGCCATACCCACCACCTTTTTTGTAAAGACCAAATAGCCACCGAAAAGTGTTGCTAATGTGCCATAAAGGACAGTCCAGAATGCACCCCACTTGGTTGCCCTCTTCCAGTAAAATGACATGGCTGTTACAAAGAAGAATATGGCACCCAGACCCATAGCAGCAAGCCCCATAAACATGGATAGCAGTTCAGGGGGTCTCTTCCATGTCCAGTAAAAGGGTAGGAATAAAAACAGGGCAATAAGGAAATAGCTTATCCTTATGAGTGTCCTATCCTTTGTGGATGGCCACCAGAGGGTTATGATGTCCCTTGTCACATTGGCACTCATAATCATGACCATTCCTGCAAGGGTTGAAAGGGTTGCTGCAAAAAGACCCATGACATATAAAGTCTGCAATGGGATGCCGCCCACGGTATATGAGAGCAGTGGCGCAGCCAGATCTGCCTTCCATGGCTCTATCTTGAAAAGCTGGGGCCCAAATAGGGTCCTTGTGATAAGCCCGTTTGTTGATGATGCCAGCATGACCGGTATACCTGTTATGAACCATACAATGAATACGAGAAACCAGTACTCCTTTTTGTTCATCTTTTTCATACCCAGAAACCTCCCCAGGTTATGGGGAAAGCCTATGGCCATGGTAAAGAATATGAGGGGGCTTGCCAAAAGCCCTACCCAGCTCGAAAAGAACTCGGTAGGCCCAACCTTTGGCAGATCTGGCCTTATAAGCTGCAGTAGTTTTGGGTCCTGTTGCCAGAGCTTCATGGATATCTCTTGAAACCCCCCGGATGATACGAGTGCCCATACACCGAAGATGGCGCCCACAATGCCGAGGAATGCACCCTGGAATGCCATAGACCAGTTTGTCCCTACATAGCCGCCCAGAACCATATATATCCAGGCGATAAATACACCGAGGAGCAGGCATAGAACAGGGGGGAAACCTGTAACAGCATACCATACACCTCCTGCTGCTTTTAGCTGTCCCACAGAATAGATGAAGAGGAAAAAGAGCATACAAATGCTTATTACGGTCTGGAGCATCTTGGATTCGTATCTCCTGCCCATAAGCTCAGGGACAGTGGTGGCATTGAGCTTCACGGCAAAACTCCTTGTCTTGGCAGATGCCACCCATATACAGGGTATAATGCCTATGAGGCTCCACATACCAGCAAACCACATACCTGAAAACCCCACAGTATATGTAATACCAGTAGAACCACAGAATGCCCAACCAGATAGATACGATGCTGCAAGGGCACATCCTGTAACAAAAGGCCCCATATCTCTTTTGCCTACAAGATACTCATCAAAGGATTTCCACTGTTTCTTACCCAGTATTCCCAGGAGAATGGAGATACCCAGGAGGATGGCTATGCCTACCGACGATGTAATAGCCATTGTCAGGGTTATCTCAGGGATAGGAAGATATTTGGCATTCATTTATCCCACCTCCTTGTTATAAGCCATGTCCCTATGAATGTCATCAGGAATAGCCCGATTATGAGAACCCACCATACATACCACGGATGCATAAGCATTTCAGTTGTTGGCTGCATAAAACCCTCCTTCAAGATTTATTTATATTTTAAAAGTCTTTTATCTAATCGAGATATATCCCTGAGCCCACATAGAAGACCTCATTGCCCATGCTTATCTTCCTCACATATGCGCTCTTTTTTGATGGTGCCATCTGTCTTGGCTTTGGCCACATATAGTCAATCCAAATGGAATCTGTCTTTTCAAGGGCAGCCATCATATCCTTTATAAAGTATCTGCCCATACTATCTCTAAGATTGAAGACGTTCTGGCCTTCAAAGCCAGGGAAGGCAGGGTTGATTATATCATTGCCCTTGTCATCAATAACAAACACATAGGTGGTGAGATAGTTGTAATCGCCAACAGGGTCTTTTAGTTCTTTGAATGCCTCTTTACCTTTTTTTAGTATGAGATTGGCTGCATCATCTACCACATCTATGGCAAATACCCTATCCATCTTCATGTTATAGAGGCCGCTGCCTACTATGTAGTCTTTTCCAGATGCTGTCTTGACATGCTTAACGAATGAGGTCTTCCACATAGGGTTTTCCTCGCCTGGCTTATACCACACATAGTGAACCCAGCCCTCTGTTTTTGTGCCAGATGTAACCTTTTTTATGAAGGACTGGATGAATGGCTTTCCCATGAGGTCTTTGAGATTAAACTGGTTTGTGCCCTGTAGCTCTGGTCTCTGGGGGTTCACATAGACAAAACCCTTTGTGTCAATGACAAAGATGTATGTATCCCTGTGCAACCATTTACTCCCTGGTTTTTTAAACTGCTCAAAGGCAGCCTCACCTTGTTTTTCAAGGGTCAAAGCAGCCTCTTTAACGAGAGATATTAATTGTTTAGTCTCCATGTTTGCCGGTTCTGATGGATTAGCAGCATTGACAGAAAGACAAATGGCCATAAAAAGACAGGAAAATACAATGATGCAAAATACTTTTTTGTTCATATCTTGTCCCCCTTCAGTAGTTTTTGAAGATGCAGAATGTGATATTTATCACAAAAACAATTGTAAATATAATTAAATAACTTTTGCAAGAAAATTTTTACAAAAAATTTTGCCAATATTTTTAAAGAATTAGGCTTGGATATTGGTTTTGTTTATTATGGTAAAAAAATGATTTGTATTTTTTTTCACTTATCGGTATCTTTGAAAAAAATCTCTTGCCCTTGTGGCATATCCATCTTGCAAGGACAAGGTGTTTTTTATAAATCCATTTAGTCTTTAGTCTATGGTGTGTAGTTTATTTTGAGGCCCCTTGGATTTTATCATATTCATATAGTTGCATTTTGATTAAAAAGTCTGTAGTCTTTAATCTAAAATCTAAATCTATTTTGAGCTACATTTTGGGTTTATCTTATGGAAGAGGAAGAAAAAGGTTTGGGGGATAAAAGCCAGATGGAAGAGGTTAAAAGACTCCGGGAACGGGTTTTGATGCTGGAACATGTCCTCAGGGAAAAAGAGGAAAGGATAAGAAAGCTTGAACTCCTTGAGAATATCATTGAATATGCCAGAGAGGAGGTCTATCTTGTAAGACCTGACGGCAGGCTTGTCTTTGTGAATGAGGCAGTAGCAAAAAGTCTTGGTTTCACAAGGGATGAGCTTTTGAAGATAGGTGTTGGTGATATCGACCCTATATACGGACCTAAGTTTATACAACATTTCAACGAGTTAAAAAGACACAATCTGCCCCCCTTTGAGACAATCCATATGGCAAAGGACGGGAAAAGGATACCAAAAGAGATGAGGTCTGTCTATCTCAGGATAGGAGAAAACGAATATGTCTGTGGCTTTGGCCATGACATAACAGAGAGAAAAAAGACAGAGGAGGAATTGTTTACTGCATACAGGGAGTGGGAGTATATATTCCAGGCAATAGGCCATCCCATGCTAATCCTTGACGGAGAACATACC
>JAKPCK010000046.1 GCA_029553295.1 Deltaproteobacteria bacterium
GGAAAGACAGTATATCTGAAAAGGTTTATAAAGCCTGTCCATAAATTCCAGCAGATATACCATGTATTAGGCCTGGATGACACGGCCTTCTTGCAAAAAAAATCTGTGTTCACTAAAATGGAGAAGACTAATTCCCAACCCTCTCATATAGCTTAATTTTTTGGGCTAAAGGTGAAGTTGGGTTAAGAAAGCAAAATTGCTGGGCTACTGATATTTAAGCCTTCTATTCCCCTATTATCTGGACAACAATTTCCCTTCTACGGCTTCTGTTATCAAAATCTATGAATACTATCTGTTGCCATGTGCCCAGGGTCATCCCGCCATGAACAATGGGGATAGAAAGGGACGGCTTCATGAGCGCTGCCCTTACATGGGAGAAGCCATTGCCATCTCTCCAGCGGTAATCGTGTTCATAGGGGATGTCAGAAGGGACGATCTTCTCCAGGGCATTCTGGAGATCCTTTATAACCCCGGATTCAAATTCAATGGTAGTTATAGTCCCTGTAGAGCCGGGGCAGAAGACCGTGACAATACCATTTTTAATACCTGAGTCTTTCACAATCCTCTCCACCTTCCCTGTTATGTCAATGGTATCACTGAATCCCTTTGTATTGAGTCTTATCGAGTCTGTATGAACCATTTTCACCCCTACCTGCTTAAAAATTTCTCTGCACGCTTGAGGTCTGCCTCTGTGTCAATACCGAAACCGTCGTATTCTGTAACCAGCACCTTGATTTTATATCCATTCTCCAGGACCCTCAGTTGCTCCAGTGACTCTGCCTCTTCCAGCACGCCTTTTTCCATCTGTATATATCTACCGAGAAAATCCCTTGTGTAGGCATAGATGCCTATGTGCTTGTAGACAGGATTCTGTAAACCTGATTTGTTTCTCAGATAGGGGATGGCAGAGCGTGAGAAATAAAGGGCAAAGCCTTCTCTGTCCAGCACCACCTTCACTGTATCGGGCCCCTGGTATTCCTTCTCGTCTTTTATCAATGAGCAAAGCGTAGTCATATCGTGTCTGTGTCTCTCCATCTCAGCAAAGAGCATATCTATCATCTCCGGCCTCATAAAAGGCTCATCACCCTGGAGGTTTATTATTATATCAGCCTGCCTGCCTTTTAATGCCTCGTAGACCCTTTCTGTGCCACTGGAGCAGTTGCTACCTGTCATTATGACCTCTGCCCCGAATGATATAGCCCTGTCCTTTATCCTGTCATCGTCTGTGGCTATATATACAGCATCTTTAAGCATAGAACTCTGTGCCACCTCAAATACCCTCTGGATTAAGGACCTGCCATTAATCTCTATCAGGGGTTTACCTGGAAGCCTTGTGGATGCATACCTCGCCGGTATGACTATGACCTTTTTCATCTTTTATACCCTGCCAGAATTTTATATTTCACACCCTTTATCATTGTCCATCAGAGATATTTCTTTAGAAACCTCCCTGTATGGCTATCTTTACATAATACTATCTCTTCTGGTGTCCCTTGTGCAACTATATTGCCCCCTTTTTCACCGCCTTCAGGCCCTAAATCAATTATATAGTCAGCGCATTTTATGACATCCATATTATGTTCTATAACCACAACAGTATTGCCCCTTTCCACAAGCTCGAATAAAACCTTTAGCAGCTTCTCTATATCGGCAAAGTGCAACCCTGTTGTTGGCTCATCGAGTATATAAAGGGTCCTCCCGGTCTCCCTCTTGGAGAGTTCTCTTGAAAGTTTTATCCTCTGGGCCTCACCCCCAGAAAGGGTAGTGGCTGCCTGACCTAACCTTATATAGCCAAGGCCTACATCATTCAAGACCCTTAGTTTGTTTTTTATATGGGGTATGGAATCAAAAAACTCTGTTGCCTGTGTTACAGTCATATCAAGGACATCTGCAATGCTTTTACCCCTGTATTTAACCTCAAGGGTGTCCCTGTTATACCTCTTGCCTTTACACACATCGCACACTATATAGACATCAGGTAGAAACTGCATCTCAATCTTTACAAAGCCCTCACCAGCGCATGTCTCGCACCTGCCACCTTTAACATTAAAACTGAATCTGCCCTCTCTATATCCCCTTATCCTTGATTCAGGCAGCTTTGCAAAGAGTTCCCTGATGAATGTAAATACGCCTGTATATGTGGCAGGATTTGATCTGGGTGTCCTGCCTATGGGTGACTGGTCTATATCTATGACGCTGTCAATGGCCTCAAAACCCTCAATCCTGTCTACCTCCCCTGCCCTGTCCTTTGACCTGTAAAGTTTCTGTTTGAGTAGGGGATACAGGGTATCTACCACAAGGGAGCTTTTCCCTGAACCTGAAACCCCGGTTATCACAGTAAATACACCTAAGGGTATAGCTACATCGATGTTTTTCAGGTTATTTATCCTTGCCCCTTTGATGCGTATAAAGCCCTTTGGTTTTCTCCTCCTTGTAGGTACTTTTATCTCTTCCCTACCTGATATATACATACCGGTTATTGAATCAGGGTGTCTGGACAGCTCCTCTGGGGTACCTTGAAAGACCAAACCGCCACCGTTCTCACCGGCCCCCGGACCTAAATCAATAACATAATCTGCTGAAACAATGGCATCATGGTCATGTTCAACAACAATGACAGTGTTATCTATGTCCCTTAACCTCCTTAAGGTAGCAAGGAGCCTCTCGTTGTCCCTCTGATGAAGCCCAATGCTCGGCTCATCGAGGACATACAATACACCTGTAAGACCGGAACCTATCTGTGTGGCGAGCCTTATTCGCTGCGATTCCCCGGATGACAGCGTGGCAGAATTCCTGCTCAAGGTGATATAATCAAGCCCCACATCTATAAGAAACCTGAGCCTTGAGTTTATCTCTTTCAGTATGACCCTTGCTATCTCATGTTCCTTGCTGCTCAATTCAATGTTTTTAAAGAAATCAATGCACTTTGATATGGTCATCCTGGATATATCATCTATATTCATCCCGTTTATCTTAACCCATAATACCTCTTTTTTAAGCCTTGCACCATTACAGGCAGGACATGGTATAAGATTTATGAATCTTTCATATCTGTCTTTCTCATAGACACTGGCGCTTTTATAATCCCTCTCCAGCTCCCTTATTACACCCTCATAAGGTCTTTTAACGACCTCTCTTTGAAAACCCCTGTCATAGTAAAACTCTATCTCCTCTCCATTGGTCCCAAAGAGTATGGCATCCTGGACATGCTTGGGCAGCTCCCTGAATGGCTGTCTTATATCAATCCTGTAATGTTTTACAAAACCCTCAAGAAAAGGAAGGAAAAATACCGGGTTTTTTTCGCCCCATGGTATTACTGCCCCTTCCCTTAAAGACAGGTCATGATTGGGCACGATAAGGTCAGGGTCAAAATACTCCTTCACACCCAGCCCATAACATGTGGGGCATGCACCGTAGGGATTATTAAAAGAAAACATCCTCGGTGTTATCTCAGGGTAGCTTATGCCACAATCAGGACATGCAAACCTTTCACTGAATATTGTCTGTCCCTTTCCTTCCACATCAATCTTGACAATACCGTCTGCCTTTTGCAATGCCAGTTCTACTGCCTCAAAGAGCCTTCGCTCTACCCCTTCCCTTATCTTTATCCTGTCTATTATTACATCAATCTCATGCTTCTTGTTTTTATCAAGGGAGATGTCTTCAGAGAGGTCAAATGCCTTACCATTGACCATTATCCTTGTAAACCCCTGTTTTCTAAGCTCATCTAAATCTTTTTTATACTCCCCTTTTCTACCCCTTACTATTGGGGCAAGGACAGTAAGCATGGTATCAGGCCCAAGGGACAGTATATTATCAACAATCTGTGGGGCATGCTGACTCTTTATCTCCTTTCCACAGCTATAGCAGTAAACATGCCCTATCCTGGCGAATAAAAGCCTCAGATAGTCGTATATCTCAGTAACAGTCCCTACAGTACTCCTTGGGTTTTTGCTTAGCGTCTTCTGCTCGATGCTTATGGCAGGGGATAAACCCTCTATATAATCCACATCCGGTTTTTCCATAAGCTCGAGGAACTGTCTTGCATAAGAAGACAGGGATTCTACATACCTCCTCTGTCCCTCTGCATAGATGGTATCAAAGGCAAGGGTAGATTTCCCTGAACCACTCGGGCCGGTTATGACCACCATCTTGTTTTTTGGGATTACAACGTCGATATTTTTTAGATTGTGTTCCCTTGCGCCTTTTATGAATATCCTGTCCACGGGCTATAAATTAACAGATTTCCATGATACAGTAAATATGAAGGCAATAGATCAAGGATATAGACGATGCCTATGGTCTTACTGATTTAACCTCTTTTGAGTCAAGGATCATAGTTACAGGCCCTTCGTTTATGAGATTCACATCCATATAGGCCTGAAATATACCGCTTTCTACCCTGTCAACCCTCTGTCTCATCCTCTCCAAAAAAGTATCAAAGACCTTCTTTGCCTCATGGGAAGGCATGGCACCTGAAAAAGAAGGCCTTCTTCCTTTAGAGCAATCGCCATATAGCGTAAACTGGGAGACAACGAGTACCTCACCACCCATATCCAGGAGGGATTCATTCATCCTGCCCTTTTCTCTTTCAAAAATCCTCAGGTTTATTATCTTATCCACCATCCACTGGATATCCTGTTCTGTATCCTGGCTACCAATGCCCAGGAAGACAAGGAGGCCATTGCCAATAGTGCCTACAACCTGGCCATCCACCTCCACGGATGCACGCCTTACCCTCTGTAATACAGCCCTCATATCTATCTGAAATTAAGGATTGAATCTGTCCTATTTCTCCTGTTCCTTTTCCTTCTTTGCATTTTCAATAATCTTTGCTGCTATATGGGCTGGGACCTCCTCATAATGGGAAAACTCAACTGTAAATGTCCCCCTGCCACCTGTCATAGACCTTAAATCAGGGGCATATTTCAGGATCTCAGCCATGGGCACTGTTGCCTTTACAACCTGGTTGTTCCCCTTTGATTCTACCCCCATGATTTTTCCCCTCCTCGAGTTCAAATCACCCATTACATCACCCATATTCTCATCAGGGACAATAACCTCTACCTTCATTATAGGCTCAAGGAGGGTTGGGTTTGCAGCCTCCATACCCTTTTTAAAGCCCATAGATGCTGCTATCTTGAATGCCATCTCTGAGGAGTCCACCTCATGATAAGAACCGTCATATAGAGATACCCTTATATCTGTAACAGGATAACCGGCAAGCATACCCTGCTCCATTGCCTCTACAATACCCTTTTCCACAGCAGGTATATACTGTTTAGGGATTACACCGCCCACAATCTTATCTACAAACTCAAAACCTGCACCTCTGGGGAGAGGCGATATCTCAAGCCATGTATCCCCGTATTGACCCCTTCCACCTGACTGTCTCTTATATTTACCCTGCACCTTCGCCGTCCCTTTTATAGTCTCTTTATACGGGACCTTTGGTTCTTTCAATTCTACATCAACCCCGAATTTTCTCTTTAATTTCTCTACTATGACCTCTATATGAATCTGCCCCATACCGGAGAGTATAAACTCCTTTGTCTGTTCATCCCTTTTATATCTAATTGTGAGGTCCTCTTCCATGAGCCTTGTGAGCGATGAATTGAGCTTATCCTCATCCCCTTTTGCCTTGGGCTGGAGAGAAAAAGATATAAGGGGTGTGGGAAGGGTAACAGCCTTATATTTGACCGGGGACTTTTCATCGCAGAGCGTATCCCCTGTCCCTACATCCTTAAGTTTTGCAAGGACAGCTATGTCACCAAAAGAGGCAAACCCTGCGGGCTTTTGTTTCTTTCCCACCAGATAGAATATCTGACCTATCCTCTCCTTCTGTTCTTTTGTGGCATTTAATACTGTCATATCAGGATGGACCTCTCCGGAATAGACCCTGAAAAGGGTTAACTTTCCTGCAAAGGGGTCTGTTATTGTCTTGAATACAAAGGCACTGAACGGGCCGTCTGGATCCAATCCCTTCATAATGGTCTCACCTGTTTTTATGTCTATTGCCTCTATCTCCTTTTTGAATGTTGGGGGTGGGTAGTATTGAACTATGGTGTCAAGGATTAACTGTATGCCTATGTTCTTCGATGCAGAACCGCACAATACAGGGACTATCTTTTTGTTCCATATGCCGTTTTTTAGACACCTCTCTATCTCTTCATTAGTAATACCCTCACCGTTTAAATACCTCTCCATGACATCATCATCCATCTCTACTGCCACCTCAACGAGCTTTTCCCTGTGGTTATTTGCCTCGTCTAAGAGGTCCTGAGGTATATCCACAACATCAAAGGCACCGGATGTATCATCTTTATATATATAGGCCTTCATAGACAGAAGGTTTACAATGCCTTTGAAACTGTCTTCTTTGCCAATGGGCAGATGTATGGGTAATATGGTTCTATCAGTGAAGTTTTTCTTTATATCCTCAACAGTTGCATTAAAATCAGCCCTCTCCCTGTCCATCTTATTGATAAATATACAGGAAGGGATACCGAATTCATCTGTATATTCCCATACCTTTTCTGTCTGCACCTTTACCCCGGATACAGCGCTCATAATAATCACAGCAGAATCTACAACCTTCATACAAAGCTTTGCATCGGCTATAAAGTTGTCGTCACCGGGTGTATCAAGGAGATTGAATTTGTGTTTGTTCCACTCAAAACATGCTAAAGAGGATGAAATCGTTATCTTACGTTCTATCTCTTCTGGTTCATAGTCCATAAGGGATGTGCCGTCGTCAACGCGGCCTATCCTGTTATTCTCGCCAGCAAGAAAAAGCATAGCCTCTACAATTGATGTTTTACCCTCACCTCCATGTGAAAACATCCCTACATTCCTGATTATATTAGGCTCATACTTTTTCATATTGTCTCCTTTCCGAATATTTAAAACGATAAAATTCTGTGAATTTTACATGTCTTTTGCATTAAAATCAAGAGTTAAAAATCATATATACTCAAGTCCAAATTCGTTTATTGACTTCATTTGTCTTTTATGTTTAAGTAATAACCTTAAAGTAAACTTGAGGTGAAGCCATGAAGAGAACATACCAGCCTCACAATAAGAGAAGAAAGAGAACACATGGTTTTCTCGTAAGGATGAGGACTGCATCGGGAAGAGAAGTAATAAGAAGAAGACGTGCAAAGGGAAGAAAACAGCTTACAGTTTAATAAAATTTAAACTCCATGGATTATACCCTTAAAAAAACCGAAAGACTAAAAAAGGGTGATTTTAGAAACAGGAAGTGGTATAAGTCCTCAGAGACAGAAAATTTTACATTATTTATTGATAAAAACAATTACTCTATAAAAAGGATTGGGGTTGTAGCAAGGAAAAAAACAGGCGGAGCAGTGTTGAGGAACAGGATGAGAAGAAGGATAAAAGAGTTTTACAGATTAAACAAGACACTCTTTATGGAATGCAGTGACCATCTTATAAGGATAAAAAAGATACCCCAAGATATAACATGGAAAGAGATAAATACAGAATTGCAGACATTGCTTTCAAACAAGCACAGTTAACCAAAAATATTGTAATTTTTTTTATAAAACTATATAGATTATTTTTATCCCCCCTTGTTCCAACACACTGCAGGTATCACCCCACCTGCTCCGTCTATATGGAGGAATCTATTAAAAAAAAGGGTCTATTCAAGGGGATTCTATGCGGTATAAAAAGGATCCTGAGATGCAACCCATTTTTTCCGGGTGGATATGACCCGGTTAAATAAAAAGAGGTAAATAATGGAAAAACGAACAATATTTGCTTTAATCTTAACAGCTATTATCATCTTCTTTTTTCAGATGTATTTTACACCAAAGGAGCCCCAGAAGGCCCCTGCCCCTCCAAAGACAGAGGTAACAAGAACAGAACAAGACAGGCAGACACCGGACAAACAACAGGTAGGGCTTATAACAGACAAGAAGAAGGATAAGAAAAAACCTGTTATCGAGGTAAAACCGCCCAAGGATATACAGATAGAGACCCCTCTTTTGAGTATCACCATGATGGATTTTGGAGGTGGTATAAAGAGCGTAAAGCTCAAAAAGTATAAGGAGACAGTTAAAGACAGCAAACCAAAAGAGTTGATAGAAAATATAAAGCCATATATCTATATCCCCAGGGTTACAAAGGTATCGGGGAATGAGACCTTTGATGACAGGATGAATTTTAAGGTGGATAAAACAGGGCTTAATATCCAGGACAAACCAGAGACCATAACATTTACCGGCATGATGGCAGATGGTTCAAAGGTCAAGAAATCCTATACATTTTATCCTGATACCTATACATTCGACATAAACATAGAGGTAGAGTCACAAAAGACAGATAAGACACAGATAGATTTTGCCGTAATATCGGATAAAAATGGCTCAAGCTATACATTTAAGGGCCCGTTTATATTTAACGGGAAAAAGTTTCAACAGATAGAGAAGATTGAAAAGAATATAGATGTAGGCAAGACATACAGATATGCCGGGCTGGATGATGGCTTCTTTGCATTTATATGGATTCCAAAGGAAGAGACAGCACCGGAATTAACCATATTAAAGACAGAAAAGATACCTGTTATAAGGATCTCACCTGATAAGGCAACCACATCAGCAACACTGTTTTTCGGTCCAAAACAGACAGATGTCCTAAAGAGTCTGAATATAAAGGCAGAGAAGATTATAGATTTCGGGTGGTTTGATGTTATTGCAAAACCCCTTGTCTGGGGTATGAACTATTCCAACAAGGTTACCCACAACTATGGTATAGACATCATACTTCTTACAATCCTCATCAAGATTATATTCTATCCCCTTAGCCTTAAGAGCTATAAATCCATGAAAGAGATGCAGAAACTACAACCTCAGATACAGAAATTAAAGGAAAAATACAAAGACGATAAACAAAAACTAAACCAGGAGATGATGGAGTTATATAAGAGGAGGAAGATAAACCCTATGGGTGGGTGTCTTCCTATGGTTATCCAGATACCTGTGTTTTTTGCCCTTTACAAGGCCTTATCCGGTGCCATTGAACTAAGGCATGCACATTTCCTTTGGTGGATAAATGACCTGTCTGCACCAGAGGACCTGTTCTCTTTTACGGTCCTTGGCTTTACCATACCTATAAGGATACTGCCACTTATTATGGGCATCACACAGGTAATACAGCAGAAGATGACACCCACAAGCGCAGACCCCATGCAGGAAAAGATGATGCTTTTTATGCCTATACTCTTTACCTTTCTGTTCTGGGGTTTTCCATCAGGGCTTGTCCTGTATTGGCTTATAAACAATGTAATCTCCATAGGACAACAATACTATATCAATAAAAAAGTCTCTTGAGGGGGCAATATGGATTTTGTAGAATTTGAAGGCAAGACATACGAAGAGGCAATTAAAAAGGCCACAACGAGCCTTAATGCAGAGGAAAAGGACCTGGAGATAGAAGTCAAGGAAGTGGACACCAAAGGCATCCTTGGTCTTCTTGGGAGTAAAAAGATAAGAATCCTGGCAAGGGTCAGACAGACAAAGGATATTGCTGAAGAGATAGCCAAAGATATAAAGAGCGTTATAGAAACCGATTCACCGGAAGAATACGGGATGGAGTTTATACAGGGGTTTGGAAGGATATTGGGACTCACTATAAACGCAAAAACAGCACATGCCAATGGAAGGCTTATTTTCTATCTCCAGTGCGACAACGGCGATATCCTGATAGGCAAAGAAGGTGAGGTCCTTGAGGCGCTCCAGTTTATCCTTAGGCTTGCCATTGCAAAACGTTATAAACAGGGTCTCAGGATCCTCATAGACATCAACGGCTACAGGGAAAAAAGGAAAAAGGCCTTAACAATAATGGCAAAACGCCTTGCTGACAGGGTTAAAAGGATCGGGAGGCCATTGAAGACAGACCCTCTAAATCCCTATGAGAGAAGGGTTATACACACGCTCTTTAAACACAACAAGAACATAAAGACAAAGAGTGAGGGCGAGGGGCACACTAAAAAGGTCATCATATCCCTGAACAGGGGTGCCCATGTCAATGGAAACCGGCGTTGACACCATATGCGCCATATCTACACCCCAGGGTGAAGGCGGCATAGGGATTATAAGGATAAGCGGTAGCAAGGCCCACGATATACTCAAAAGATTATTTAGATTTAAAAGAGATAAGGGGGAGCTCTATTCCCACAGGCTCTACCTCGGCTACATAATAGACCCTATAAACAAAAAAGAGATAGATGAGGTGTTTGCCGTGTTTATGGATGCACCTAACACCTATACAAGGGAGGATGTAGCTGAGATATATTCCCATGGTGGCCTTGCAGTCCAGCAATATATACTATCCTGTATCCTGAGGTGTGGTGCAAGGCTTGCAGAGCCCGGTGAATTTACAAAGAGGGCATTTCTTAATGGAAGGATTGATTTGCTTCAGGCAGAATCAGTCCTTGATATTATCCAGAGCGAGACAGAGACTGAGCTGGAAACTGCTTTATCCCATCTAAAAGGCATACTATCTCAGAGGATTAACAATATCCGGGATAGAATAAAAGATGCCCTCGTAGAGATTGAAACCCAGATTGATTTCTCCGATGAGGACATACCCATCGACTTAAAAGGCATAATATCAAGGCTTAAAGAGACAAAAAAAGAACTCGCAAGCATTATTGACTCTTTCTATGAAGGCAGGGCAATAAAAAGCGGTTTTGAGGTACTAATACTGGGTAGGACGAATGTGGGTAAATCGAGCCTTCTAAATGCCTTACTCCTTGAGGAAAAGGCTATTGTTACCCCCATCCCAGGGACAACCCGTGACATCATTGAGGATACCATCCATATAAAAGGGATAAAGATAAAGCTGATAGATACAGCAGGCTTAAGAAGACCGAAGAATTTAGCAGAGGATATGGGTATAGAGCGGGCAAAGAAAAAGATTGAAGATGCTCATGTTATTCTATGGGTCCTCGATGGGTCAGAGGGATACAAAAAAGAAGATAATAATGTCTATAATGCCATAAAAGACAAGAATATCATAGCAGTCATCAACAAGATTGACCTGCCCCAGAAGCTAAACGAAGGCCCACTGATTGAAAAAGGTATAAAGCCAGTAAAGGTATCAGCCCTAAAAAATATAGGGATAGATAACATCAAAACACATATCTATCAGAATCTTATGGGGAGAGGCAGAAAAAGAAGACCTGTTATAATAACCAATCTCAGGCACAGAGATGCCCTGGTCAGGGCAAAGGACTCTGTAGAAAAGGGATTAAAAAACCTTATAGAATCTGAACCCCTTGAGTTTGTGGCCTTTGAACTAAACGATGCCCTTTATAATCTCGGTCTTATAACAGGTGAGACCTGCCCTGAAGAGATATTGAATACCATATTCGAGAGATTCTGCATCGGGAAATAAACCCTATTGACTTTTAAATATTTAATTGCTTTTAAAAATAAACAAAATATTGTAGAGTTGAATTATGAAGATAACCCTACGCCTTATAGTTTCTCTAATAATTATTGTTGCCCTGGTTGCAATAGGATTTTCATATTATCAGGTAAAGATAGAGAGACAGAGACTTGTTGGTGAACTGGAAAGAAGAACCATACTTCTTTCAGAAAGCCTTGAGGAATCTGTTATTCCTCTTGCCCAATCTAAAAGTTTTATAAAATTAAACCGTTTCGTTGAAAGATTTGGAAACAGGGAAAGATTACTCGGGATTATAATAAACAACATTCATGGAGAAGCGATTGCGTCGACAAAGGCCATCTCAGGTTATGCCCCACTTATATTACCCCAGGTTTTAAATTCCATTTCCGAAAAAAGGGCAATACATAGTTTCAAAAAAATCGATATAAAAGAGGTATTTATATACACAAAGTCTTTTGAAGATGAGGAAGGCAATATAGCCGGTGCACTAAGTCTGTTTCAGGATGCCTCTTTTATCGATGTGAGACTCAGTGAAATATGGAAGTACAATTTTATCCGTCTGGTCATCCTGTCCATTGTAATAGTAGTAATAACACTGCTTGTTATTAGATGGAGTATAACAGGCCCCATTGCCCAGATAGCAGAATGGATAAGGGATATGAGGCTTGGCAATGAGAAAGTAAAGAAAAAAACAAAGACCATAAATAGCGATGTCTTTGCACCTCTTATAAAAGAGATCAATCATCTTGCCAAGACCCTCACTCTGGCTCAGAAAAGCGTAGAGGAAGAAAGAATAAGATTGGATGCAGAATCTCTATGGAATGCGGATAAGTTAAAGGCCTATATATCAGAAAAGCTGGGCGATAAAAAACTCTTTGTTATCTCCAATAGAGAGCCTTATCTCCATTTAAAAGAAGAGGGAAAAATAAAATTTGCAGTCCCACCTGGGGGTCTTGTTACTGCCCTTGACCCTGTAATGAGGGTATGTGATGGCGTTTGGATTGCCCATGGGAGTGGAGAGGCTGACAGGTTGGTGGTAGATGAGAGAAACAAAATTAGAGTGCCCCCGGATAATCCTTCATATACATTAAAGCGGGTTTGGTTAACAAAAGAGGAAGAAAACGGTTATTACTATGGTTTTGCAAATGAGGGTATATGGCCTTTGTGTCACATAACCCATGAAAGACCTATCTTTCGCCTTGATGACTGGACTTACTATCAGAAGGTAAACGAAAAATTTGGCCTTGCCATCCTCGAAGAGATAGAAGATATTGAATCGCCCCTTATACTGGTTCAGGATTATCATTTTGCCCTTTTACCTTATCTAATCAAAGAAAAAAGATCCGATGCGAAAGTAGCCATATTCTGGCATATCCCATGGCCTAACCCCGAGACATACGGTATATGTCCGTGGGTAAGAGAGATGCTTATTGGAATGCTCGGGGCTGACCTGATAGGCTTTCACATCCAGCTTTACTGCAATAATTTTCTTGATACTGTTGACCGTTTTCTCGAATCAAAGATAGACTGGGAACAATTCTCCATAAGCAGAAAAGGCCATATAAGCTATGTAAAGCCTTTCCCCATAAGCATAAGCCCTGAATTTTCTGTAAATAACAACAATATACCGAGCAAAGATGCATTAAAAGAAAGCCTTTTAAAAGAGATGGATACAAATGCCTCTTACATGGGGGTCGGTGTTGACAGGATCGATTATACAAAAGGCATTCTGGAACGATTCCGTGCCATTGAAAGGTTTTTTGAAAAATATCCCCAGTTTATAGAAAGATTTGTATTTATCGAATTCGGTGCACCGAGTAGAACCCATATAAAACGATATAGAGAACTCCTTGCTCAAACTGAGGAGATGGCTGATAATATAAACTGGAGATTTCAGACAAAAAACTGGAAACCCATTGTCTTTCTTAAGGGAAATCACTCCCACGAAAGGATAATGCCCTTTTATATGGCAGCGGATATGTGCATGGTCACATCCCTGCACGATGGTATGAACCTTGTTGCAAAGGAATATGTAGCATCCTGCCTTGAAGACTCCGGGGTCCTGATCTTAAGTCAGTTTACCGGTGCATCAAGGGAATTAAAGGATGCACTTATTGTAAACCCCTATGATATAGAATCCATGGCCGATGCCATATATCTTGCTCTGACCATGGATGAAGAAGAAAAGAAGACCCGAATGAAGAAGATGAAAGAAAATATTATGGATAACAACATCTACAGATGGGCTGCGAACCTCATTACTGAATTGACCCGACTTTAATTATGTGACATATGAACTTGGCCCCCAAGTACTTTTTTAAAGAAGATTTAGACTGGATAAAAGAAAAAAGACCCTTTCTATTCTTTGATTTTGACGGCACCCTCGTACCCATCCAAAATGACCCCTCATCATGCTGGCCTGATAAAAAGATAAAGGCATATCTTAAAAAGATTTTAAGCAGTAAATTGGCCCATATTGCAATATTAAGCGGTAGGTCCCTAAAAGATATAAAAAAAAGGATAAATATAAAAGGCATCTATTACAGTGGAAACCATGGGCTTGAAATCATTGGACCTGATTTGATATTCATACATCCTGAGGTAAAACCTGCTGTTAAATTCATAAAACGTGCAAAACAGGTCATTTCAAGAAATATCAGTCACATCCCTGGTGTTCTTTTGGAAGACAAGCATCTCTCGTTTACAATGCATTTCAGGATGGCCGACAAAGAAGGAAAAAAACTGGCAAAATCTATATTTAAACACGTCCTGTCCAGGGAATTTTATAATATACCTTTTAAGGTATTGAAGGGTAAAGAGGTTATTGAGCTTGCCCCTTTTATAGATTGGGATAAAGGCAGGGCAGTTCATCTAATCCTCAAAAATGTTCCAGAGGGTTATATGCCAATCTATATAGGAGATGATCTCACCGACGAGACTGCCTTTTCTGCCTTAAATAATCAGGGGTTAACAATCAGGATCGGAAGGTCAAAAAAGACAAGCGCCCGCTATTATCTTAAAAATCAGCATGAGATATATGATTTTTTTAAAAAAATCTGTGCTATAATTGAGAAATGATACAAAAAGTCCTCGAATGGCTTTTTAATAACTGGCTTTCCCTTTCAGTCCCCATAATAGTTTTTATCGCCTTTATAGTCGTATCCATATGGTCAAGAAAAAGGCTTTTTAGTTATCTTGAGAGGGTCTTTTCCCAGATGGGCTGGGAGGAAAGAAGGACCTTTCTTGATAAAACAAAGACGCCATTTCTTCAGTGGTGCTTAATACTCGGCGCCTATATTTCCATTCAATTATCACCACTGCCCTTAAATCTAAAGGCCTTTTTAGGTAAGATCTTAAGTAGCCTCTTCATACTCTCATTGACATGGACTATCATAGTGCTTTTAGAAAGGATACTCCATATCTATCTAAAAAAGATAGATATTTTTCCATCAGGGACAATTACAATAATTATCAATGGATTGAAGATCGCCTTTCTTGTGGTGGCTATACTGATTATGCTCGACCTCTGGGGTATGCCCATTACCCCCCTTATGCTTATGCTTTTTATTGCTGTCTTTATAGCCATATTTGCCGCAAGGGACGAGATAATAAACATCTTTTCCGGTTTGGAGATAGCAAGAAATAATCTTATTAAAACAGGCAACTATTTAAAGCTTGAATCAGGGGA
>JAKPCK010000049.1 GCA_029553295.1 Deltaproteobacteria bacterium
GTTTCTAAATACGCTTTTATGGCATCTTTAATGTTTTCTAATGCCTCTGCCTCTGTCTTGCCTTGTGACCAACAGCCTGGCAGCCCAGGTACCCATACAGAATAACCTTCTTCTGTCTTTTTGAGATTTACCTTATATTGCATAGAAATACCTCCAAATTCATTTTACTTATTACTTCTATTTTACTGTCTATCAACTCTTAAAACAATATATTTTCTGGGATAATAGAAACCTATGGTAGGGAATCAGACAGATTGTTAGATAAAAATAGGATATCAGCATTGGGCAACGAGAGAATGATAAAGGCCTTCAATCATGGTCTTGGATAGAGCCCTGCTAATTTGACTATCTCAGGGACCACATCTTCCCATCCTATTGCCATTATATGGATCCCTCTTACGCCTTCTATACCCATGAGCCTTTCTATTGTCTCAACACAAATCCTTATACCTTCCTCTGATGTCTTTTCCTTAGGGACGCCCTTCAGTCTATCTATCAGTTCATCAGGCACATCCATCCCCGGGACATTTTTCTTCATATAGTTTGCCATACCTACAGACCTCAATGGTGTAACCCCTGCAATAATACTGACTTTTTCATGGAGATGGAGCTGCCTCACCATCTCCATCCACCTCTCAAAACTCCCTAAATTAAATACACACTGGGTCTGGCAGAACTGGGCACCGGCAGAGGTCTTTTTTGCAAGTCTCATAGCCCTTATCTCAAGGGGTTCTATACATGGGTTCTCCACACAACCTATAAAGATAGACGGACCTGGTTTTACCTCCTCCCCGCTTAAAAACCTGCCATCATCCCTCATACCTTTTATACACTGGATGAGTTGAACCGAGTCTATATCAAAGACATTTTTTGCACCCTTATGGTCTCCAAATCGCTGGTGGTCACCGGATAGACAGAGGATATTTTTTATTCCCAGGGCTGCAGCGCCAAGGACATCACTCTGGATGGCTATCCTGTTTCTATCCCTGCAGACCATCTGCATAACAGGGTCAATACCCATATCCTTCAGGATAACAGAGGATGCGAGGCTGCTCATCCTTACCACTGCAGTCTGGTTATCGGTGACATTTACTGCATCCACATATCCCTTCAACATCTCACCTTTTTTCCTTATCATATCCGGTGCGACACCCCTCGGCGGTCCACACTCTGCTGTAACTACAAAACCCCCTGACCTTAATACCCTCTCCAGATTACCCTGTGTGCTCATATCTCCATGTCCTCTCTGTGCCTCTTTCTCGGACCCCCATCCCTGGCCGTTGACCAGTCTTTGGGGGGTATTATCTCCATGAACGCATCCATCCTGCCTCTTTCTTTATATCGCTCGATTATGAGATGCCAGGCACAGGGTAAATCTTTATCTATCTCGCACTTTCCTCCCCAGGACCCACCACACGGGCCGTTAAAGATACTCTTTGCACAGCGGGTTACAGGGCATATGCCCATGGTCCTATCAAGGACACAGTTCCCGCAGCCCTGGCACCTCTCGGTCCAGAACCCTTGCTTCTCTGTAACACCCATAAAGGTTGTATTTACGCCAGGCAGCACAGGTGTATCTATATATCTCTCGCCTAAAAACTGGACCCCGCAACCACAGGCAAGGGATAGGACAGCATCATAACTACCTATTACATCCTTTAGTTCTTCAAGATACTCAGTATCGCACTGCCTCTCCAGGGTCTTTTCATCCACTTTTGTTTTTACCCCGTCAGTCATCCTCCTCATCCTTATCTGGGATGCAAGGATGGCCACCTCCTTTGCACCCCCTACAGCGCACACGGTTACGCACTCATTGCAACCAAGGACGAGTATATTACTGTATGGGGCAAGCATTTTAATTATCTCATCAAAAGGCTTTCTGTCTGCAACTATCATATATGACCCCTTTTTCTTATTACTGAAATTAAAATTAAACCCTAATCAATTTCAATGGATTGGGCCCCAGGGCCTTTATCTTTTCGGTAAACTCCCTGGCAATCTCTGCAAATTTCATACCCTCTGCAGAAGATACATTATACATGGAGACCCTGTCACTGCCTATGCCTGTTTCTTCGAGGAGTTTTTTAATATATTTTACCCTCTTTCCTGCACGGATATTCCCATTAAGATAGTGGCAGTCCCCCTCAAGGCACCCGACAAGATATACGCCGTCCGCACCTGCCTCGAATGCCTTGAGTATATGGATTATATCGACCCTACCTGTACACGGCACCTTTATGATCTTTATACTGGTCGGGTATGAAATCCGCATGGAACCTGCCAGGTCCGCAGCAGTATAACCTCAGTATTCACAACAATAGGCTATGATATCCGGTTCAAATCTCTCCATCGGTTACCCCATAGACCACAGGCTTAATGCTTTTTGTAATTCTAATTTGAACTCTTTTATAAAGCATCTTTTTTTAATCTTTTACCCTTTGCTGATTTATTCCCCGCATACGGCAAGGGTCTTCTCGATAATCTGTCTGTCCCTGTAATGCATTATATCAATAGCCCTGGCAGGGCATTCAGCAGCACATATACCACACCCCTTGCACCTATTTATATCTATCTCTGCCTCACCCCTTTCATTGATAAAAGGCACAGAGAAAGGGCATACCCTCACACAGGTAAGACAGGCAGCGCATTTTTCTCCATCCACATAAGCCACAACACCACCAACAGGTATCGTATCCTTTGCCAGTATGGTTATGGCCCTTGCAGCTGCCCCCTCTGCCTGGATAATGGTCTCTTTTATGGTCCTTGGCGAATGGCACAATCCGGCAAGGTATACACCATCATAGGCAAAGTCTATGGGCTTGAGTTTCATATGCGCCTCAAGGAAAAAGCCCTCGGTTGTCCTTGGTAGTCTGAAGATATTGGCAATATCCGTATTTTCCCTGGGTATTATGGCACAGCTCAGCCCAACTATATCTGCGTCAATCTCTATGTCCTCTGACAATGCTTTATCATGGCATGTTATATGGACATAGTCCCCTTTTGGTTCTACAATTGGGGGTCTGGATGCATCAAACCTTATGAACCCTATCCCCATCTGCCTTGCCAAACGGTAGTATTGCTCGTAAAACCCATAGGTCATCATATCCCGGTAGAGTATTAATATGTGAGAATCAGAAGACATCTCCTTGAGCTTTATGGCATTTTTTATAGCCGTAAGACAGCATATCCTGCTACAGTATGGCCTTGCAGTATCCCTTGAGCCCACGCACTGTATCATCACACATCTATCAATGTGGGAGACCCTGTTGTCTCTAATGGCTGACTCAAGCTCCATCTGGGTCATGATAATACTGCTATCCCCGTATCCATAGAGTCCATAGGGCTTTAATTCTTCTCCGCCTGTAGCTATAATGACACCACCGTGTCTTATTGTCTCTTTGAGACTGCTATTACATCTTAATATCTCGGTCTCAAAGTTCCCTTTAAATCCTGAATGCCCTGTTATGATTGAATCCGTCATAACCTCTATATTAGGATGCTTGAATACCCTGTCAACCATATCAGAAAGAAACCCCTGTGTATCTATCCTGTCTAATGTGTTATAGATGTATCTGAGATTACCCCCTAACACGCCCTCCTTCTCTACCAAAAAGACCTTAAAGCCCTGGTCAGCAAGGTTTAAAGAGGCTGTCATGCCAGCCAGACCGCCACCTACAACAAGGCAGGATCTTTCAACAGTCACAGACTTTTCTATCAATGGTTCTATCTGGGCAGCATTGGCAACTGCCATCCTGACAAGGGTCTTTGCCTTTTCTGTTGCCCCATCTCTTTCATTCATATGGACCCATGAGCACTGGTCCCTTATATTTGCCATCTCAAACAGGTATTTATTGAGCCCTGCATCCCTTATCAGTGACCTGAAAAGGGGTTCATGTGTCCTTGTAGAGCACGATGCCACAACAACCCTGTTGAGGTTGTATTCTTCTATAGTCTTTTTTATCTTCTCCTGGGTATCCTGGGAGCATGTAAAGAGATTCTCATGGGCTATGACAACACCAGGCAGTGTCTCGGCATAGGTTTTCACTGCCGGTACATCTACAATACCGCCTATGTTTACCCCGCAGTTACATATAAATACCCCTATCCTCGGCACCTCATTGGCCACATCCCTCTCTGGTGGTTGTGTCTTTATATCCATATCACCCCACCTTGCCTCTTTTAATGGTCTCGATGCCTCACACGCAGCACCGCTTCCATCAATCACAGTCTCTGTTATATCCTTTGGTGACCCGCATGCGCCGCACAGATATATGCCATCTTTCAATGTGGCAAGGGGTTTTTTGGGGTCGGTCTCTATAAACCCATAGCTGTTCAATTTTACACCAAGGGTCTCTGCAAGCTGTTTTAGCTGTTTTGATGGCCTCAGACCCACAGATAGGATAACAAGCTCAAACCACTCTGATTTAAGGTTTCCTGACTCATCTACAAAGGTTATCTCCAGGTCCTGCGTGTCAGGGTCTTCTATAACCCTCGATACAAGGGATTTTATATACCTTACGCCATACTTGCTCCTTGCCTGTTCATAGAGGTGCTCATATCCCTTTCCAAAGGTCCTTATATCCATATAGAAGATTGTGGACTCTATATCATGCTGGTGTTCCCTGGATATAATTGCCTCCTCTGTGGCATACATACAACATACAGATGAGCAGTATTCATTGAGCTTATTTCTGCTGCCGACACACTGGATAAAGGCAATCTTTCTGGGTATCTTACCGTCAGAGGGCCTGAGCACCTTGCTCTCTGTAGGTCCTGTGGCAGACAAAACCCTCTCGTATTCTATGCTTGTCAGGACATTTCTGCACCTACCGTAACCGTATTCTTTTAGCTGCCTTGGATCAAACTCATCATAACCTGTGGATATTATGATGCTGCCCACATTGACCTTTGTCTCCACAGGCACCTGGCTGTATTCTATTGCCTCTGGTCTGCACACCTCTTGGCATATACCGCACCCCAGGCACCTCCTGCAGCTTAGGCACCGCCTTGCCTCCTCTACTGCCGATGACTGGGAGAGACACAGGTTTATCTCGGCAAAGCCAGACCTTTCATTAACAGGTCTCCTGGGTATGTTTACCCTTGGTTTTTTCTGGACAGGGAATGGTGGTTCGTCGAGTATCTTGTCATCCTCTGCAAGCCTGCCTGCCCTCATGTCCTGCCCCTCAAGGAATCTCTTGATAGATTCTGCTGCCCTCTTGCCCTGGCTTATGGCATCTATGGCAGTCTTTGGTCCGGTTGCAGCATTACCCCCTGCAAAGACACCCTTCTTTGTTGTCTCAAGGGTAACCCTATCCACCTTTATCCTGCCGTCCTGGAGACGCTCTATCTCTCTATAGTCCTTGAGATATGCTGTATCTATTGTCTCATAGATAACGAGGATGAGGTTGTCCCCCTGGAAATAACGGGTTATAGTGCTATCAAATAAAGGCTCGAACTCCCCCTTTTCATTAAAGACCCTGATGCACCTCTTAAGCTCTATACCGGTAAATACACCCCCCTCTGCATATATCCTGTGGGGACCCCAGGAGTTGTATATCCTTATGTCCTCCTCAATTGCCTGTCCTATCTCCCACCTGTGGGCAGGCATATCCTCCCATTTCTCAAGGGCTACTATAATCACCTCTTCTGCGCCACATCTCTTTGCGGTAAGTGCTGCATCCATGGCAACGTTTCCGCCTCCCAAGACAATAACCCTCTTCCCCATGTTTTCAGGCCTGCCAAGATTAATACCTCTTAGAAAACTCAAGGCATCAAGCACGCCCTGTGCATCCTCATTCTCTATACCCAGTCTCCTTCTGCCATGGGCACCCGAGCCTATGAATGTGGCATCAAAGTTATCAAATATAGAATCCAGGGATATATCCCTACCAACCCTTGTATTGAACCGAACCTCTATGCCCATCTTCTCCACAATAGACATCTCTCGCTCAAGGACATCCCTTGGGAGTCTGTAGGCAGGCACACCCAGATAAAGCATCCCACCGAGCCTGTCATATGCCTCGAATATGGTCACCCTGTAGCCCTCTTTCCTCAGTTCGATGGCACATGTAACACCTGCCGGGCCACCCCCTATCACTGCCACCCTACTATTCTTTTCCTGTTTTATCTCAGGTATTGGAATCTGTCTCTTGCCCAACTCATAGTCCGCCACAAACCTCTTGAGGGCGCATATTGCTATGGGCTGGTCAACCTCTTTACCCCTTAGACACATCTCCTCACAGGGATGGGCACATATACGGCCTATAATACCGGGAAAGGGCAGTTTTTCCCTTATAAGATCCAGTGCATCAAGAAACCGCCCCTCTGCTATAAGGGCAATATAATCCCTTGCATTGAGATTTATGGGACAGGTAAATATGCAGGGCGATAGCTGCCTGTCTATCATATACGTAGAGGGTATTGCCTGGGGGAAGTTTATAAATGCCGCACCCCTCAGAGAGAGGTTTTCATTGTAGACATCACCTACCTCTAAGGGACAGTTTATACCGCATAGGCCACAGGATGTGCATCTTTCATGTAATACCCTCCTTGGCCTTGTCCTCAGGGTTACGGTAAAATTGCCTGCCTCGCCCTCTATGGCAAAGACCTCAGAGTTCATAAGGAGTTCTATATTGGGATTCTTGCCGACCTCTACAAGCTTGGGTGCCATAACACACATGGAGCAGTCATTGGTAGGGAATATCTTATCGAGCTGTGCCATATTACCGCCTATATTGGGCTTTCTGTCTGCGAGATATACCTTAAAACCTGCCTCCACAAGGTTTAAAGATGCCTCCATACCCCCGATACCGCCACCTATTACAAGGACCTTGCCTACCTTTCTGTCCATTCTCCCATGTCACCTTTTAAGACAATAGATTGGGTCACGGCCATCATAACCACTTATCTCAATGAGGCCTCTCCTTTTGAGTTCCTTTATATGGTTAAAGACCCTCGACCTCTCCATTTGTAGGACCCCTGCAATATGGATTATTGTCGTATCACCCCCTGATAGAACCTCCAGTATCTTTGCCCTCTCCCATGCCGCATCAATGAGGGGGTTAAACACAAGATAGAATTGCCTCTCGGTAAAACTCTCTCCATATGCGTTGGACTGTTGTAACCCATCTTTTTTTGATAAAAGCTTTTCAATCCTTGCTGCTCCATCAGGGTCATATTTCTTTATAAAATTTAGCCTATCCATTATATCCATCTTCTGTGTCTGTTCCTTTTAGTCTGCAAAACTCAAGCATTTTTCATCTTTTTTAAAAGGCCATCAACAGGCACAATGTGCGATCTACCTCCACCTATCCTACCATGGATTGCCATCTCAATGACCTCTGTTATAAAAAGCACGGGGATACTTTCATGCCTTCTACCCATAATCGGCAATAAATCAAGATTCAACTGACATAATGGACATGGTGTGACAATGGCGTCTGCACCTTTCTTCAATGCCATATCCATAATCCGTGAAGAAAGCCTTAAGGTAGTGTCTTTATCGGTTATGGTCTTGCCTGCACCACAGCACTCCATCTTATATTGCCAGGAAATCACAGATGCCCCTGCTGCTGAGATTATATTGTCCATGCTAACAGGGTCTTCTGTATCATCAAAGGGCTTTATCCTCCATGACCTCGTGAGGACACAGCCGTAATAAGGCACAACCGCTATAGATGACAGGTCATAATTGATACTTGCAGCAATCCTCTCTATACCCACATATTCAGTGAATAACTCTATAATATTCTTAACCTCCATGGAACCATAACAACTAAGTGGTGCTATAGCATCATTGACCTCATCCATCAGACCCTTATCAACCCTAATCTTCTCATTGGCAACCCTCAACCTCTGATAACATGCAGGGCATGGGCATATGATGTGATAGCCCTCAGTCTCGGCTATGGCGAGGTTTCTTGCTGGCAGGGCATAGGCAAGGAGGTCATCAACGGCACTGGCAGAAGAGGCACCGCAGCATGACCAGTCATTAATCTCTCTGAGCTCAATATCGAAGAATAGAGATACATCTCTTATGGATTTTTCATAAAATCTATTCGATGTCTTTAGAGAACAGCCTGGGTAATATGAAAGTACCGGCATGACAAAAGACTATAGGCTATAGACTAAAATCTATAGACAAACTGTGGAATCTAAATCTTCTTGCCTGGGGTTTCAATCTCAATCCTCATCTTTATCAATCTTATGTTAAATCCCAAAAAGGTTGGATTAACCAGGGTCTCATATGTATCCTATGGTTGGAGACCTTTTTTTATACCTCACTGCGACCTTTTTCTATCTTTTCAAAGACCCCTTTGATGTGTCTCTTATCCTTGATGCTGTGGGGTAGTATGCCCATCCTTGCCTTGAGCATCATCTTAATACCCATCACAGTGTCTTTAAAAAACTCCTTTTTTTCTAACTTGTAATGAAGGATGGTGGCAAGCTCATATAATCTCCCGTAATTTTTTATACTTTCAAGGAAAAGCCTCTCAAACTCCCATAGGTTATCATTCGCTGCCACCCCATCTTTTATTGCTATTCTCCTTAATGTCTCAAAGACATGGGCTACATCAATGTCATTGGGGCAGCGTATACTGCATGTATTGCACATAAGACATGCCCATATAGCACCTGAACAGAGTACCTTTTTCCTCTCCCCGAGCAAGATGTATCTCATAATCTTATGGGGATATATATCCATACTCTCTGCCATTGGACAGCCATTTGTGCACCTGTAGCACTGGTAGCATGATGATATCTTCTCCCTTGACTTCTCTGTTATCTCATCTAAAAAATTCGCCTTTAAAATTCTCTTGTCTTTTTCTTTCATAATTTTTGAAAAACCAATATATCTTCTACCCCAATCTTTCCCTTATCTGCCTTAGAAAGACCATGTTCAATTATATCTACTAATTTAAAGCCCGCCTGCTTTCCTAAATCACCTAAAATAGAGGATGTCTCTATCAACTCTTCTTTTCCATTGATCACCCATAAGTGGTATTTGCTTATAACCATTAAGTAATGTTTATTCTGCTTCAAAACCCTATAGCACTCTTCAAAGGAAAGCTTCATCATTTTTAAATAATTCTCAACTATGTCTGATTTGTATTGTCTCCTTGACTTTTTTAATAAATTTATAAGCTCAAAACTCGAATCAGGAAGTTTAACAGAAAGATACCTGTCACAAACAAAAAGTGGCATCTGTTCATATGGAATATCTTCTCTGTGCCTTGAATCATAAAACTTTTTTGTTGATTCCCATTTCAAATCCTCATCTAACCCAAGTATAAGTATTGGGGTTTTATTATTTCCTATATAATCCAAAGCGTCAAAATAGGGCGGTGAAGTAAGGATACCGTCTATGGAATTGTCTTGAATCATGGACATATTGGTAGAATCACCCTTAATTATATTAACTCTTGCACCATTAAGATCTACTTTTAATATATCTGCCATTATTTTTGTGGCATAAAGAATCAGATACCTATCTTCTACATATGATTTAAAAGAATTAATTATATCCCATGTCCTACTTTTTTCTGAAAATTCTACTATCTGTTGACTCAGTAAAATCAACAAAAAATTCCTTATAGACTCATCTTTAACCATTTCTATCTCTTTTAGCAAATAGGTTATCCTGCCAAGATGAGGTTCAATCTTTCCATAAGCACTCAAACCATTTATATTTGATTTTATTTTATCCTTAAGTTTAAGCAATCTATCTTGATTAGCTTCAATGGAAAAACCTCTGTCTATTGATTCAAAGATCTTGATTATCTCTTCCCTTAATCTTTCAATATCAATTCCAAGATTACACTTAACTTGCGCAATCATCTTCCCAATGCTCAAAATCTCAATGCCTATCGCATTTATTCCCATGGTTGGCGCATCAGCAATAAATGCACCTGAACCCATGAAAGGGTCTAATATTATATCCCCTTGGTTAACTCTGAGTAAGTTTATTAAAGCTCTTGAGATTCGAGGGTCACCTTTTCCTTTATATTTATGTAAGTAGTGGAGAAATGGCTTACGAAGATCAGTGGATGCCCAGTCAACAAAATCTCCTATATTGTTTTTTCCTAATCCAAAATGAGGAGAACGATAATGGCCTATCTTTAGGTGTTCAATTAATTCGCTAATACCATTAATAATGCCCTTTTCCTTTTCCAAAAAATAAGACTCCCAGTTTTCATTACTCTTTGGTCGAAAAACCGCTGCTGGGAGTTTTTTTACCTCTGTTGCATATTCAAAAAGGGTATGGAATGGTAAAAAACGGATACAGACTAATTTTGTGTTCTCATCCGGTATATCTTTAAAAAAAATCTGGGTATAGGGATTATAATCTATCTTATCTTCAGTGGTTTTATAGTTTGTAAGAGTCAGCCCTAATCTTTTTAACAATGAAGTTATTGCTGTAGCACTGTTACATATAAAAATTACATATATCTCTCTGAAAAAAGTTACTCTCTTAATAATGCTAACAACATCAATAGGTTGGACGGTGGTTAAATATGCCTGCCCTTCACCTAAATATACTAGCCGATTCATTAAGTGTACAACCTCTTCATCAAGTAATGAAAATGGTATTTCTCTCATTAGGGAGGCGATGGTCTTAATAAATCTGGTTTTAGTATTTAAAAGGGCGTCTATCTCCCTTTGTGCAAAAAAGACTTCATCAGGGTCCCTCAAATCAAACTTAATCTTTGCCAGAATTGTCACGCCAAGGTTTTCGTACATTTTATCACCTAATCTGTTTTAATTAATCTCTATTTTGAACAAATCACAAGGTTTAATCTTAAATTGCAGTTTTGTTGGATCCGGGGTTCCTCCCTTTCTCTGCATGGTAATTCGGCCTATATAAAGACTACCTCTTGGTGAGATTTTGACTTCGCCTGTTCCAAAAAAATTCATTACTGTATTAATATCTTTTAAAATCCATGAGGTAGTCGAATCATCTCTATTGTATCTTGTAACAAGCATCCAATTTGCTGAAAGGCCACCTCTTCCCTTTATTATATCTGAAACCACAAGTATCTTATTATTTTCAAAGAAGGTTATAACTTTATTTTTTAAATCATCAGGCAATTCATCAAGAAAAATTCTTCTGTTGTCTCTCGGGTTTATATTTTTTAGAATATTGGACTTTAAAGAAGGATTTATCTCACCTGTAAAGAGCTTAAGTGCAAGCCTCACATTTTCATCAAATCTCCATATTTCTTTGTATGTATCAACCCACCTTTTGTCCACTTGATTGTAATCTGCATCAGAGTTGGCTTTTTTCAGAGAAATATTTTCAACACTTATAACTCCACCAAGCCTAACCGTAATCCTTATCTGTGCGTCTGCTTTTTTAAATCTCATTAAATCTTCAAAATTTTCGTTTAATCCTAAAGTTGCAACATCTTCCCTTTTTATTCTTGAGGGTATATGAATGGCCTCAACAGAATCTATCTTATCTAAATTATAGCCCATAACCTTTAACCATAGACGTGCATCCTCGTCCTCCTTCCAATTATTGAACTTCCTACAAACAGCTTTCTCATTAGCAAATCCACCCCTTGCCGTAACAGAGCCTACCTCAAATGTGGTCATATTATATTAATCCCCTCTCCTTAAGGCTGCAGTAGTCTTCTGGCCTTGCTGCATTCTTTTTTGTCACTGCACTTTTTGCTGAAAGCCTCCCTATTATCACATGGTCAAGGACCTCTATACCAAGAATCCTGCCGGCATCTATAAGCCTTCTTGTGATATTTATATCCTCCTCAGAGGGGTTTGGGTCCCCTGAGGGGTGGTTGTGGGCTATGATAACAGAGGATGCACATCGGGATATGGCCTCCTTGAAGACCTCCCGTGGATGGACAAGGCTTGCATTTAATGTCCCCACCGATATATTTATGATGCCTGTAACCCTGTTACGGGTGTTTAGTGTAATGAGCAAGAAATGTTCTTTTTGCCGGTCTTTTACTGTATTTTTTATCAGATTGGCAACAGCAAGGGGATTTTTTATATCAAAATCTCCATAGGGGTATTCTGTCTCTATTGCCTGCCTCTTGCCCAGTTCAAAACAGGCCTTGAGCTGGATAGCCTTTGCAACCCCCATACCCTTTATCTCTGAAAGCTCCTCTATTGTAGCCTCGCTTATTGCCTTAATGCTGCCGAATCTCAATAGGAGCTCCTGGGCTATGGTCATTACTGATACGCCTGAAACCCCGCGACTGATGACTATGGCCAATAGCTCCTGGGCAGAGAGGGCCTCAGGCCCGAATCTCAACAGCCTCTCCCTTGGTCTCTCTGTCCTGGGCATATCAAGGACTGTAAAGGAACTGCCTTTTTTCATATATTTAGGGCCTCTCTCTATATATTTTTACTTGAGCTCTCTCTTTATCGCATCCAGCATGTCCCTGTAGGGTATATTCCTCTCACCTGCCAGTCTCTTTATATCCTCAAACTCAACATGGTATTTTATCATTTCACCGCTTCTGTTATATCCATACTTTACCCTGACCTGCCCGAAGAGGGTATCTACTGTCTTCTCCACCCTCTTTAAAACCGCCCTTGTCTCCCTTCTTAGCCTCAAGCCAAAGGTGGTTGTCTCTGAAAATATGGTATCTATAATCCCCTCCATATTATTTTTTGTTATTACAGAGAGTCTTACCCCCAACCTGCCCTTTTTCATATAGACGGGGAAATAGAGGACATCCAGGGCCCCGCAATCCCTTATCCTCTCCGCTACAGCCCCAACATACTCCATCTCCATATCATCCATATCTGCCTCTACGACATATACCTCATCCCCATCCCCATATCCATCTGTCTCACCTATGAATATCCTCAGTATATCAGGTCGTGTAGACTTGTATGTCCCTGCCCCATAACCTGTTTTTTTAATACTCATAGCAGGTGGCAGGGTATTTTTTTCTTTTACCAGGTGTTTCACGATGGCAGCACCTGTAGGCGTTGTAAGCTCCAGCGGGTCATCGAAAAAGACCAGTTTTAGACCAGATAAAATCTCAAGGGTAACAGGCGGCGGGTTCGGTATAATGCCATGGGAGGTCTTTATAGTACCCCTGCCACAGGGGATAGGGCCACAGTATACCCTTTCTATGCCCAAATAGTCTATCCCTGCTGCAACACCTATTATATCAATCAGTGTATCTATGTTTGAGAGTTCATGGAAGTGGAGCTCATCCTTTGATATGCCGTGGACTCGGGATTCTGCATCTATAATAATATCAAGTATAGCCCTTGCATCGGCCTTTATCCTTTCATTCACCTCTATATCATCCATCACCTTCTCCATCTCTTTTATTGTAAGATGGATATGTGATTCCTCTATATTAAGATGTAGCCCCTCTATGATACCGTGGGTTATTTTTTCAGGGGTCATCCTGGGTAATGGATAGGGTATTTTTTTTAATGTATCCTTGAGTTCATCAAAGGGATAACCTGCGTGGAGCAGGGCGCTTAGCATCATATCTCCGCTTATCCCGAATACAGGGTCTATGTATAAAATATTCATGTTACTATAGTCGGTTTATAAGGGTTGCAAAGTAGGCAGCGCCGAAACCATTGTCTATATTAAAAACAGATACGGTTGAGCATGAATTGAGCATGGCAAAAAGCGCTGTCAGACCACCGAGGCTGGCGCCATAGCCTACACTCGTTGGGACGCCTATTACAGGGACACCAACTATCCCGGCAATAACAGAAGGCAGCGCACCCTCCATGCCGGCAACAGCTATAATAACCCTTGCTTTTTTAAGCATCTCCATATGTCCAATAAGCCTGTGGATACCCGCTATGCCCACATCATAGAGCCTCTCTGTCCTGTTACCAAAAAAAACAGAGGTTATATACGCCTCCTCTGCCACCGGTATATCGCTTGTCCCTGCAGAGACTACAAGGATAGTGCCCTTGCCTGTGACAGAATTATCTTCCTTTATATAGAGACATCCTGCCCTTTCATTGTATACAGCAGAGGGGAATTTTTTACATAGGTTAATGCCTATTTTTTTTTCAAGGCGTGTTATAAGGATGTCCTGTTTTTTTTCCATCATAGCCCTTACAATATCTGTCAGCTCGCTTAAGGTCTTACCTTTACCGAATACGACCTCCTGTAGACCCTTGCGCAATGACCGGTGGTAATCGAGTTTTGTGTGGTTCAGGTCTTTAAATGGCAGATCCTTGAGCACCTCAAAGGCCTCTTCAGGGGATGTGATACCGTCTCTTATGGCCTCAAGGAGGTTTTTGATGTCCATCTCTTTCATATCTTAATTAAAGTCATTCTACTGCAAAGGCGTTCTTAACAATCTTTACACCCCCACTGCTTATGCCCAC
>JAKPCK010000050.1 GCA_029553295.1 Deltaproteobacteria bacterium
ATGGGGTGGGTGAAGGGTTTCGAACCCTCAGCCCCCAGGTCCACAGCCTGATGCTCTAACCGTTGAGCTACACCCACCGTTTAATCTTCTTAAATATCATAAATATAAAGCAAAGTCAATCAATGAGCGGCCAGACAACACCGCTAAACAGCATCCGTTATCCTCACCGATGAAAGGGATGTCTTGACAAAGAGCTGGGCATAGTAAAAGGTCCCTATTAAAAGGACATAATATGTGAGGATGCTGAAGAGGAAAAAACCTAAAAAATAAGGTATCTTTAAGACCGTAATATATAAAAGCCCTATGAGCACTAAAATTACTATGTATCCCAGGGCATATGGTATAAGCACCTCTTTTATTGCCCTCCATATCCTCTCAAACTCCAGTGCCTTCTTGAAATCCATCTCTTGAGCAAATACGGCAAAGGCAAAGGGGATAAAAAAAGAGAATATCAACATGGCAATAAAACCAAGGTATGTTATTATATTGCCGAAAAAGGCAGTGAAACGGTGCAGTGCCTTAAGGAAAAAGCCGAAAGAAAAAAGGAAAAAAGGCACTGCCTCGTACAGGATAAACACAAAAACCTGTTTTAACCCCTCTATCCATAGCTCACCCTTTCTGTCCCATGTGGGCAGCCCCATACCGCCTGTCATCATGGTCCGTAAAGCCCTTGATAGATAGCCAATGGAAAAAAAATCAAGAAAGGGGATGAAGAAGATAATACCCCCTGATACCCATCTCGTTATAAACCTTGTATTGAAGGTGAACTGGATGAACGGGATGATGTCCATTATCTCCCCTTCATTATAAAATCGAGAAGCGGTTCCTGGGTATAACCTGTCATACCACCGTCAAAGGTTATGGTATCACCGTTTATGTAAACAGCCTGTTCCGATGCCAAAAACAGTATGAGAGAGACGAGTTCATCTACACCCCCCATCCTGTTTACCGGGGTCCTCTTGGAGAGAAAATCCACAAAGACCTCTTTTTTTATAAGCCCCTCGTTCATGCCCCCTTTTATAAACCCAGGGGCAACAGCACAGGCAGTTACACCAAACCTGGACCACTCATGGGCAATAGACCTCGTCATAATCATTAGACTGGATTTACTTATCGAATAGGGTAAAAAGCCCTTTTCACCAAAGTATCCAACCTGTGATGCTATGCTTATAATCCTCCCGCACTTCTGCTCTATCATCCTTTTACCAAAGATCTGGGTGGCATAGAATGTCCCTTTAAGGTTTATATCTATTACCCTGTCAAAGTCTTCTTTTTTTATCTTTTCCGCAGGCATAAGGGGGTTTACTATACCTGCATTATTGATTAATATGTCTACCCTGCCCCATGTCTTGACTATATTCTCTGCTGCCGACTCCATCTCCTCGTATTTACCTATATCAGCATTGAATGCCAGTACATCCTTACCTTTAAACTCATCCTCAAATCTTGCAACAGCATCCTTGTTCCTGCCGTTGACACCTACTTTTGCACCTTCATCTACAAAGGCCTTTGCCATTGCCTTTCCAAGACCCTTTGTCCCTCCTGTAATAAAAACAACCTTTTCTTTAAATCTCATAGCTCTCCTCCGTAAAGATATCTTATCCTCTTATCAAATAGCCCTGTGAGGGCCTCAGTGTCCTCTATTGTAAGACCTATTGATTCCCTCCATACATCTTGCCTCTCCATACACAGATATATGAAAAGCCCATTGTTCTTGTTTTTTAACAAATCATATAGCATTTTGTAAACCCTTATCCTCTCGCTCTTCAGATACCTGTATTTGCCGTCCTCTCCCCTTATGAATTCACCATAGAGGAGGTTTCTCCTCTTCTCTTTTATAAATGTATCCATCATCCTTGATGGAAATCGTAATAGCCCCAGGCTTATCCATATAACCCTGTCAAGGTCGAGTATCCTCCCTATGTCCTCTACGAGATAATAATAATCCTTTTCAAAGCCCTCATATATAATAATCGGGTCAAGGTGCAGCCCAATAAAACAACCCCTGTCCTGTGCCTTCTTTGCTGCCTTAAGCCTCTTGTAAAGGGGGCTTGACCTCTTTTCCTCCTTCTCGATAATAGCCTGAGGCGATAAAGAAAAGGATATAATGGTAAACCTATTCAAAAAAGGTATAAGATGGTCTATCTGTGCCCATTTTGATTTCAGTTCAAGTAGTGCCCTCTTCTTTTCTCCAAAATACTCTATCAGAGGCCTGTTAAGCCCATATCTCCTGTCAAATACCAGGCTATCAGAAAGCTCCCCGGTCCCGAACCTCCATATATGACTTTTATCGTTCTCTATAATACTATCCACCTGGTTTATGACATGGTCTATGTTACGGTTTACCTTTATTACATCTGATTTTATATAGTGTTTGAGGATGCAGTAAGAGCAGGAAAGTGGACAACCCTCTATCAGATCAATGGTTTTGTAGCCGCAGCATATATGATTTTTTGTCCCAGGGCAGTCCCTTACAGCATCAATCTTCGTCTCTATGAATTCTACTCTTTGTAAGGCCAAAAATACCCTCCATGTAGCCCTTTTCTATGGCACCTTCGATCTTCTTCAATCCGTCTCTAACCTTATCTAAGCTATCTGCCTTGATGATTATATCAATATACTCTTTTTCAAAAAATGGGTCTACCTTTATATCTATATTTTTTGGAAATCCACATGACTCCTTTAATTTTTTGAACTCTCCATCAAGGGATGATATACCGGGATTTACATATCTCTTGAGCCTTTTTCTTATCTCAAAGGCATCTTTTGCCCCTTCCAATTCCCCTTCAGGCAGACTACCTTTTTTTAGCTTTGTCAGGGATAACATCTCAAGTATCTCCCTCAACAGGCTATCTGTAAAAGATATACCAGATAGGTAGGCAATGATCTTTTCCCTCTCATTAGGGTCAAACCACAAAAGATAATCTATATTCTTCATAGATAACCTGTGTCTTAATACAAAATCCTTCAATTCAGTCTCTGCCCATGAAAGCCCTATTAAACTCTTGACAACAGACTCATGCCTTCCAAGCCCTATCCTGCCCATTAAATCATATACCTCTTCCATAGAAAAGCCTAATTGCATCATCTTATCTACACAATGTGCCTTTTCAACGATATTAAAACCCCTTGTAAGGTTGTCGTTTACAGCTATAAGCAGTGCATCCATCTGGCCTACCTGCCTTATTATACATGGGATTTCCTCAAAACCCAGAGATAGCGCAGATTCAAGCCTCTTAAAGCCTGTAATGACTATATAGGGCTCTGAATCAAAGACTATAATGGGCTGGATTATGCCAAATCGCCTTATCGATTCTGTCAGTATATCATCGAATAAAGGATAGGAAAGGCAGAAGGTTCTGTCCTGAGTTACTATATCCTCTATGGGTATATATTCGAAATAATATCTTTGCCTATACATGATTTCTAAGCATGAGCTCCATAGGGTGGGGATTGAGATAAACCTGTCTCTTTAGATATGGTTTATCGTATTTTCTGATATAGTGTTTGATAATGGTGATAGGCACTATAAGGGGGATTATGCCCTTATGATAGTCCTCAATTATATGGAGGAGTTCCTGTTTTTCATCCCCTGTCAAATCCTTCTTAAAATAACCCATTATATGGTTAAGACAGTTCGTATTCTTTCTCTTTGTTGCTGTAAGTTTGAGGCCATCCATCATGGTTTTTATATAGGCGCTGTTTATATCTCCTTTAAAGTCCCTGGCATCAGCCACTATCCTGCCCAGCTCTGTAAGGTGCCTTGGGCTGTGAGACATTATGAGATACTTATGGTCTGAATGAAAAGCCACAAGCCCACTATGTTCACCACCTTTTTCCATGAACTCCTGCCATCTTTTATAAACAAATATCCTCTCTATAAAATTCTCCCTGATAACAGGGTCATTCAGCCGACCCTCGTCCTCTACAGGGATTATGGGAAAATGCTTCATAAATGCCCTGGCAAATATCCCCACACCCTTTTTCTCAGGCATGCCCTTTTCTGAATAGACCTTGACACCCTGCATACCGGAGCTCGGCGACCTACTCTTAAAAATAAAGCCACACAGGTTCTCTTTCTTAAGCTCTCTTAACTTTTTTTGAGCCCACTCAAGCATGCCATCTGTATGGTCTATACCTGTCTTTATTGTTACAAGCCGAGGATTATCTGCTGGGCCAATAAGCCTCATTGCCTCCCTGGGTATGGGGAGCCCATATTCCACCTCAGGGCATACAGGGACGTAATCGAAATACCTCCCCAGCGTATCTGTAAGATAGCGGTCGAGCTTATGGCCGCCATCGTATCTTACCTTTTCCCCGAGGAGACACCTGCTTATACCTACCTTTATCTTTTCCATATCCCTTACTAATTTTAAAAATTATTAACGATTAAATCACCTTTTTTTACACCATGTAATAGTGTATAGGGTTGACACTTTGCCTGTAGAAGGAATGTAACCCTGCCCCTTAATGAGTCATCATTGAAAAGGGTATCGAAGTTACCTCCCCCTTTTGATATTACAAGGCCTGCATCATCTATCAATCTCTTGAGGTCTTTCGATGCCTTATTAAGTAACAGCCCCGGCAGGGGTTCTTTTATCCCGTTTTCCATTACCTCTCCCACACTATTTAACCCTATATAAAACGCATCTTCCATTGTTGCATCATTTAAGACCGGGACAGACCTCACCACAAAAACAATGTCTATCCCCAGGGTATCCCTCAGTGTCTCGCCAAAAAGTCTGTCAAAAACAATCTCACCGCAGTTATCGCAGAGATATACAACCTTTTTGCTTTTCTTAATCCTTTTTTTAAACTCTTCCATAGCCTGGTCATTTAATTCCATACCCATTACCCTTGCAATTATATCGTCCCTATGAATATCATTTACCCCTGCCATAATATCTATAAAATTTCCAGATATAGACCATTTTAGCGCCTCTTGAAAGGGTTCATTGCTTTTATTCACAGACTCCTTTGCATAGGGATAGACCTTCAGGGCTATATTATTCTGTATCCTCTTCTTTTCATGCAAGGGGTCTTTGATGCCTGTTTTATCCTCCAATATCTGCCATATATCCCTTATTATCTCAGGGGCGGTAATATCCCACATATCTCCCTTCATGGGGCCAAGTGCCAAAACCCTTGCAAAGAAGGATTTAATATCTCCATCCTCCTCTAAGGTATCCCGTGCAATATCGAGAGACATCTTTAAAATACAGGGGATGCAGTCAGGCCATATGTTCATTTCAGGTTCTTCTTCTCTTCCAGTTCCTTTATCTTGTATTCCAGGAGGGCATATCTCTGGACAAGCTCTTTGTTCATGTCCTTTATCCTTGATATGACTATAGAATAATGCATAAGTATGGCGATGAGGAATACAAAGATCACAATCAATATAGCTGTTATGTAATAGAAGCCTGTTATCCTGCTTATTATGTCAATAAGCCCGGGCCAGAGGCTTAAAACCGCTATAGCCAGAGATGTAAGGAGCCATAGTATGGCATATTCCTCCCTGAGATACCTCTTTCTTATAAACTCAAAGGTGACAATAAAAAAGCCTATGCTTATAAGCCCTATTATAAATTGCATGTGTAGCATAACTCCCCCTCTATATCACTTTTTAAAGAGGTCAATGAACATGGCAAGCATGACCTTTATCATATAATATGCTGAAAGAATAGGTGTTATTGAGGATTTCCCATACATCCTGCTCGCCATCCTCGTCGGGATCTCCTTAACCCTCAGACCTTTTTTGTGGGCAAAGACAAGGGACTCTGGCTCAGGATAGTCCTGGGGATACTCATTAGCAAAAAGCTCGAGGACCTTCCTGTTTATAGCCCTGAATCCGCTTGTAGTATCCTTTACATCCATGCCTGTTGTAATCTTAAGAAAAAAAGACAGCACCTTTATACCCACAAGCCTCATAAAAGATATCTCATAGTCGCTGTCCGTTACAAACCTTGAACCAATGACCATATCGTAACCATCTTCAAAAAGGGGGGCAATCAATCGGGGTATCTGGTCAGCAGGATGTTGTCCGTCTCCATCTACCTGGATACATGCATCGTATCCCCTATCTCTGGCAAATTTATATCCTGTCTGGACTGCCCCTCCTATGCCAAGATTACAGGGCAATTCAATCACTACTGCCCCTGCCTTGAGGGCAACCTCTGTTGTCCTGTCTGTAGAATTATCATTTATGACTATTGCATCAAAGCCCTCGCCCAATCCCCTTATGCTATGGACAACCTCCCCTATGCTCTTTTCCTCATTAAACGCAGGTATAACAACTGCTATCCTTCTTCTACTACACATATTCTCAATCTATTCTATTCATTATCCCCTATCCAGCAGTGAAGGCATAACTGCTCTTTTGGCATACCTATTGCCTTCACCATATCATCGATCTTCTGATAACGGAGACTTGTTACGCCCAGTTCCCTGGCAATCCAGTCCACCATTGCCTTATATTTCTCTGTGGTGTCATCGAGATACTCCCTTATATCCTCTATGTCTTTGCCTTCAATAGCCCAGATTGCACGCCTGGCAATAAGCTCCTCTACAGAGCGGGTAGACAGGGCATACCTGCATGGAAACATAAGGGGCGGGCACGCAGGTCTTACATGGACCTCCTTTGCCCCTGAATCCCACAGTTTCTTCAGAGTGTAGTTTTTAAGCTGTGTGCCCCTGACAATGGAATCCTCACAGAGGATAATGCGATTCCCCTCGATAACCTCCTTTACTGGGATAAGTTTCATCTTTGCCACAAGGTCTCTAATCTCCTGGGCTGGTGGCGTATAGCTCCTGCCATAGCCTGGTGTGTATTTAACAAGAGGTCTTCTATATGGAAGACCTGACTCCATAGCATAGCCTATAGCATGGCCGACCCCTGAATCAGGGACTCCTGCCACAAGGTCTGCCTCTACATTGTCGTTTTTTGCCAGCAATCTCCCGCTTCTCTCACGGACAATCTCAACGCTTATCCCCTCGTAGCTCGATGCAGGATAACCTGTATATATCCACAGGAATGAACATATCTGATTCTGCCTCTTCCCTCTGTATTTCTCCTCTATACCTTCTCTACCTATGAAAACTATCTCCCCTGGTTCTATGTATTTTTTTATTTTATAACCGAGATTGAGGAATGAACATGTCTCATTGGCAACCGCATATCCATCCTGCGATTCACCTATCACAAGGGGCAATCTTCCATAACGGTCACGGGCTGCAAAGATGCCCTTTTCAGTCATCAGAAGTATGGTCGCCGAGCCCTTTATTTTGTCATAGACAGCCTCTATACCCTCTATAATGGTCTTTTTATGGGTGATAATCTTGGCAATGAGCTCTACAGAATTAAAACCCTCGCCTGACATCTCACCAAAGGTCTCTCCATGTTCAAGGAGTTCCATGGCCAGCTCCTTTGTATTCTCCACAAGGCCTGCAGAGGCAATGGCAAAGGTACCGAATTTAGAGCTTATTATCAATGGCTGAGGGTCCCTGTCACTTATAACCCCTATACCAAGGTTCCCCTCCATCTCCTTATATTCTTCAAAGAATTTGGATTTAAACTGTGACTTGCTTATATCATGGATATGGCGATGGAGCTTTTTTCCAAATACAGCCATGCCTCCATATTCTGTCCCCATGTGTGAGTGATAGTCTGTTCCATAGAGAAGGTCGCCTGTGCAGTCTCTCTTCGATACAACGCCAAATATACCGCTCATATCTCCTCCAGTTTTTTAGAATGCAGGGATATAATACAATCTCTTTGCAATTTTCTCCACTATTTATTAAACGTCCTGTTGAAAGATATTTATTCTTATGGTATTTATGGTAGTTAAGTACACTGCTAAATCCATGGAGTTAGATATGACCCAGACAGAAAACCTCCCCTCCACTGATTTCATAAGGGATATAATCAATGAAGACCTCAAGGCAAACAAAAACAGCGGGCGCGTGGCAACCCGTTTTCCCCCTGAACCTAATGGCTATCTCCATATAGGACACGCAAAATCCGTATGTCTGAATTTTGGGATTGCCGCACAATATAAAGGCACATGTAACCTCCGTATGGATGACACAGACCCTGCCGGCGAATCCATGGAGTATGTGGAATCTATTATTAATGATGTCCGATGGCTGGGCTTTGACTGGGAGGACAGGCTTTTTTATGCCTCTGATTACTTTGAACAACTCTATCAATTCGCTGTCCGTCTTATAAAGGCAGGCAAGGCCTATGTATGCAGCCTCAGCCCCGATGAGATAAGGGAATACAGGGGGACGCTTACAGAGCCCGGTAGAGATAGCCCCTATCGCAATCGCTCTGTTGAAGAGAACCTTGACCTCTTTGAAAGGATGAGAGCAGGGGAGTTTGAAGACGGAAGCCATGTGCTCAGGGCAAAGATAGATATGTCATCCCCTAATATACTCATGAGAGACCCTATCCTCTACAGGATAAAAAGGACACCCCACTACAGGACAGGGAATAATTGGGTTATATATCCCATGTATGACTTTGCCCACTGTCTGTCCGATGCCCTTGAGAGGATTACACACTCCATCTGCACCCTTGAATTTGAAAACAATCGGCCTTTATACGACTGGATTGTCAACGAGCTTATAGAGGGTGATAAGCCAAGACAGATAGAGTTTGCAAGGCTTAATCTGAGCTACACCATACTGAGCAAAAGAAGGCTCATAGAGCTTGTGGAAAAAGGTCATGTCTCAGGCTGGGATGACCCCCGTATGCCCACCATTGCAGGGATGAGGAGAAGGGGTTATACACCGGAGGCAATAAAAACCTTCTGCACAAAGATTGGGGTTGCCAAAAATGATAACCTTGTTGACATTACCCTCCTTGAGGCATGCGTCCGCGATGACCTCAATGAAAGATGCCCAAGGATAATGGCAGTTATAAGACCCCTCAAGGTGATAATAGATAACTATCCAGAGGATAGGGTAGAGGAGATTGATGCACCAAACCACCCACAGAACCCATCTATGGGGACGAGAAAGGTCCCCTTCTCAAGGACCCTATATATTGAACAGGATGATTTTAATGAGAACCCGCCAAAAAAATACAAACGCCTTGCACCGGGCAGGGAGGTAAGACTGAGAAACGCCTATGTAATAAAATTTGAAAGGGCTGTAAAAGATGAAAAATCAGGTAAAATCATAGAGATACATTGCACATATGACCCCACAACCAAGGATAACCCCCCTGCTGATGGAAGAAAGATAGAGGGGGTAATACACTGGGTATCAGAAAAACATGCAATACCAGCAGAGGTAAGGCTATACGACCGGCTATTCAGCATCCCGGATCCGGCCGATAAAGGAGATGAGTTTACCAAATACCTCAATCCAGAATCCCTTGAGGTCCTCACATCATGTTATGTTGAACCGAGCCTTAAGGGTGCAGCCCCTGGCAGCAGATACCAGTTTGAAAGACTTGGGTATTTCTGCATTGATATAAAGGATTCCACACCCCAGAGGCCTGTATTTAACCGTATTGCATCACTAAGAGATACATGGGCAAAGGTGGCAGAGAAAGGTAAATAGCCTATACAATCAAAATAGGGATTTGAAAAAGGTCTTACTCTGGGGGGATACCCGGACCATTGATTAACAACCTTTAGAGTCATGCCTAACCCAAGGCCCGGGACATAACCCATGGCAAAGGCAGTCCATCAAAGGATCACAAACCTCTTTATATATTCTACAACCTCCTCCGGCTCATCCATCACCCTGAATATGTTCATATCCTCCGGTGATATCTTGCCGGTTGTAAGCATGGTGTCTTTTATCCAATTTATCAGTCCATTCCAGTATGAGGAATCCATCAAAACAACAGGAAAGGGTTTTACCTTTTTTGTCTGTATGAGGGTTATTGCCTCGAAACACTCATCAAGGGTGCCAAAACCACCTGGTAAAACTATATAGGCCACAGCATACTTTAAAAACATAACCTTCCTTACGAAGAAATATCTGAAGCTCAGTTTAATAGTGGAATATGGGTTTGGTTTCTGTTCATAGGGCAATTCAATATTTATCCCTATGGATTTTGCCCCACCCTCTTTGGCGCCTCTGTTTGCCGCCTCCATTACTCCACCGCCGCCGCCGGTTATAACATTGAAACCATTTTTTGCGAGGATTCTGGCTAATTTCAATGCCTTTTCATACAGAGGGTCACCCTTTACGCACCTTGCACTACCGAATATACTTACAGCAGGATGGACATCGGAGAGGTCTTCAAAACCCTCTACAAATTCTGCCATTATACGGAATAATCTCCATGTATCCTTTAATGTAAAGTCCTCGATAACATACTGTTTTTCCATATAATCCCCTTTTTACTTGAGATTTTGAGCATTTACATATATTATTTATAAGAAAAATATATGTCAACTGAATTATTTAAATAAGCGGAGGGGACAATGAACAAAGAGATATTTAGGGAATATGATATAAGGGGGACTGTTGAAAAAGACCTCACCGATGATGTGGTAAAGAATATAGGCAGGGCCTTTGCCTCATATATGCATGAAAGAGGTAAAAAAAACGCCTCTGTAGGGAGAGATGGCAGGTTGAGTTCAGAACACCTAAAGAACCTCATAGTAGAGGGGATGGTAGAATCAGGTATCAGTGTGATTGATTTAGGCCAGTGCCCTACCCCGCTTTTCTATTTCTCCCTTTTTAATATGGATGTGGACGGCGGGATAATGGTCACAGGTAGTCATAACCCTCCAGAATTTAACGGCTTTAAGGTGGCATTCGGCAAGACAACCCTCTTTGGAGAGGAGATACAGGATATAAGAAGGATTATAGAGGCCAACAGTTTTGTAAAGGGAGAGGGCAGATACAGTGAGTATAAAAATATTGTTGAGGACTACTACAATTTTTTAAGGAAAAATATAAATATCAAAAAGAGTTTCAATATTGTTGTTGATGCAGGGAATGGTGTAGCAGGGGCTGTGGCTGTCCCTATCATGAAGGAGATGGGACAGAATGTAATACCCCTTTTCTGCGATGTAGACGGCCATTTTCCCAATCACTTCCCGGACCCTACGGTGGAGAAAAACGTGGTAGCCTTAAGGCAGACAGTCCTTGAAAAAAAGGCAGATGTAGGTATTGGTTATGACGGAGACGGAGACAGGATAGGCGTTGTTGATAATGAGGGCAATATAATCTGGGGTGATTACCTCATGATTATATTTGCTAGGGATATATTCAAGGAGAGACAGGGCGCATACTTTGTGTCAGAGGTAAAGTGCTCGAAAAACCTCTATGAAGACATAGAAAAACATGGTGGCAAACCGGTTATGTGGAAGGCAGGACACTCCCTCATAAAACAGAAGATGAAGGAATTGAATGCTGTCCTGGGTGGAGAGATGAGCGGACACATGTTTTTTGCAGACAGATTCTTTGGCTATGATGATGCTATCTATGCATCACTGAGGCTTATAGAGATAATGGAGAAGGAAGGCAGACCTGTATCAGAGTTCTTGAAAGACCTGCCCAAACTCTATTCAACACCGGAGATAAGGATTGAATGTCCTGACAGTGTAAAATTCCAGGTAGTAAAGAGGCTTACAGATTATTACAGGGATAGGTATAAAATCATAGACATCGACGGTGTAAGGGTTCTATTAGACGATGGCTGGGGTCTTGTCCGTTCTTCTAACACACAGCCTGTCCTTGTCCTGAGGTTTGAGGCAGATACACAGGATGCCCTGGATAGGATAAAGAAGATGGTAACAGATGATCTAAAAAACATAATGGCCGAGTTTTAAAAGGAGATTCAAAGGTTCTATCCAACTCGAACCCTGACTAGATAAAAAATGCAATTAATACCAAGGGATATAATTAAGCCTGCCCGATACATAGGCCTTGAGCCTAATGCTGTCATTAAAGACCTGGCAGATGTAAAGGTAAGGTTTGCCCTATGCTACCCTGATGTATATGAGGTAGGCATGTCCTATTACGGACATTTCCTCCTCTATGAACTCGCAAACAGCATGGAGGGCGTGTGGTGCGAGAGGTGCTTTGCACCATGGATAGATATGGACATCTATCTCAGGCAGAACAACCTGCCCCTCTCTACCCTTGAGTCAAAGACCCCCCTTAGCATGATGGATATGATAGGGTTTTCCCTGACCTATGAATTAAACATAACCAATATCCTTAATATGCTCAAGCTTTCAGGGATATGGATAAAATCATCGCAGAGGGACCAGGGACCCATAATAATAGGCGGTGGACCCCTTATGCTCAACCCCTCTGCCTTTGATGAATTCTTTGACCTCATTGTGGTAGGTGAGGCAGAAGATGTCCTTTTAGAGATAATCAAAAAATATAAATCATTAAAAGGCGAGGCAAGGTTAAACATAATAAAAGAGTTATCTGAGCTTGATGGGGTATATTCACCCCTTTTCAGAAAAAATAAGGTGAAAAGGCTTTTCATAGAAAACCTCAATAGTTCATTCCATCCAGTGAGACCCCCTATACCTGTAACTGGCAGCATACACAACAGGCTCAATATAGAGGTCTCCCGGGGCTGTGGGAACGGTTGTCGTTTCTGTATGGCAGGTTTCGGGTATAGACCCTACAGGGAACGCTCAGTGGAGAAGGTAAAAGAGATAATAGATGTGGCTTTGAGATATACCGGTTACGAGGAGGTATCCCTTCTGTCTTTGAGCACCGGGGACTATACAGGGCTTGGCGAGGTTATCACCCATATTAAGAATAGACATAGAAATATCTCTGTGTCCCTGCCGTCACTCAAGATAGGCTCATTGAAAGATGAAGAGATTATGACAATCGGTGGGATTGCAAGGACTGGCTTCACCTTTGCCATAGAGGCATCTTCAGAGGCCCTGCGATGTAGGCTCAATAAAAAAATAGATATAGGCTATCTTATAGATCAGATACCCACCTTAAAGCGGTATGGTTGGAGAAACCTTAAATTCTATTTAATGATCGGCTTCCCCTGGGAAAAAGAGGAAGACATAAGGGGTATAAGGGATATAGTTAAGGAGTTTAAGGGCGCAGGGATAAACATCAATCTCGCTGTGTCACCCTTTGTCCCAAAGCCACATACGCCATTTCAATGGCTGGCCATGGAAGATGAGGACACCCTCAATGAAAAGATACATATCATAAAAGATTCGTTAAAAAAAACAGGTGTAAAGGTCAAATACAGGGACATAAAGACAAGCATTATAGAGGCCCTGCTCTCGAGGGGGGATAAAACGCTTTTACCCCTTTTTGAATACCTTGCAGAGAATAACATAAGGCTTGAGGCGTGGAATGAATTTTTTAAGCCTGAAGTCTATTTTAACTGGTTTACAAAAAACAATATGGATATGAATACATATCTCACCAAAAAAAACCTGAAACTACCATTACCTTGGGATTTCATAGACACAGGTCTCGATAAATCTTTTCTCACCGGGGAACTGGAGAATGCAGAGAGTGGTCTTATGACCCCGGACTGTTATTCCATGTGCACCGGCTGTGGTATTAAATGCAGACCGCTAACAGAAAAAAATAGAGAAAAACGCCCAGAGGGGATGGCCATGGAAGACAAGGATGGTTTATCAGACACCCGATACCATGGGGACGCAAAAAAAATAACCTTCCGCTACGGTAAATACGGGGATTCAAGATATATAGGACACCTGGATACCATGAACATCCTGTTAAGGGCATTCAGGTCAAAAGGCATAACCCTTGAGACCCACGGCAGATACCACCCCATACCCAAGATAGCCTTATCCAATGCACTGCCTGTAGGGGTTGAAAGTATATGTGAATTCATAGAGATAGAGATAAAAGATGATAAACTAATTAACATGGAACTCATAAAAGACATAAACAGATTTCTCCCGCGGGGGATAAAGATCTATGAGTTCTTTTTAGACAGTTTAAAAAATATCAAAAATGAATATACTTATATCCTTGTTGCCAGAAAAGACAATTTAAATGAAGACCTGAGATATCTCTTTAAGAAAGACAGCAGGGTCTTTTATTCTGTCAAAACAGACAGGATAAAGCAGTATCTCCAGGGCAACGAGTTTGAGAGGATTATAAAAGTGGAGGATAAGAGGATTTATGGCATCAGAGTTGATAATTAATGTGACCTTCAACGAGATAAGGATGGCCTTTCTTGAAAACAGTATCCCGGTTGAGTTCTTTATAGAGCGAAAATACGAAAAGAATATAGTGGGTAATATCTATAAAGGCAAGGTAGCAAGGATAGTACCGGGGATGGATGCGGCCTTCATTGATATAGGGCTTGAAAAATCTGCCTTTTTATATGTAGGCGATATAATCCTCGACAGGGCAATGTATGAAGAGTTCGATGACCTCGACGTTATATTGCCCATTGACCTGAATGAGCGTATAGAAGGTGTCCTTGAGGAGGGACAGGAGATAATAGTCCAGGTGTCAAGGGAACCCATAGGTCAGAAGGGGACAAGGGTAACATCCAAGATAACACTGCCCGGTCGACTCCTGGTGCTTATGCCCTCTACACAACATATAGGTGTATCAAGGAGGATAGAGGATGAGGGTGAGAGAAAAAGGCTGGCAAACCTGTTGAAAGACATATGCCCCAAGGGTTTTGGTATAATTGCAAGGACTGCATCAGAAGGCAAGACAGAGGAAGAACTTAAAAGTGACTTGAATTTTTTAAAAAGGATATGGGAGAGTATCCTGGAGAAGTCAAGACACACAAGGGCACCCTCGATACTCCATCAAGACCTCGGCATTATCTTCCGTGTCATAAGAGACCTCTATTCTCATAATCTAAAGAAGATTATCATCGATGATGTATTACTATTTGATAAAATTAGACAATTCATCAATGAATACCTGCCGGAGGAAAACTGCGAGGTGGTATACTTTGATGAAAAAGACCCTATATTCGAGGTCTTCGGTATAGAGATAGAGATCGCAAAGCTCTCCCAGAAAAAGATATGGCTCAAATCAGGGGGATATATAGTATTCGACTATACAGAGGCATTGACGGTAATAGATGTAAACACAGGTAGATATCTGGGAAAAAAAGACCTGGAGGACACTATCCTAAGGACAAACCTGGAGGCTGTTAAAGAGATTGCATATCAGATAAGGCTGAGGAACATAGGAGGCATAATAATCATTGACTTTATAGACATGGAGAAGAGGGAGTCACGGGAGATGGTTTTCCAGGCCCTTGTAGATGCCCTGAAAAAAGACAGGATAAAAACCTATGCCTACCCCATCAGCGAGATCGGCCTTGTGCAGATTACAAGGAAGAGGACAAGGCATAACATAGTAAATATACTTACAGATGCCTGTCCTGTGTGTGAGGGTGCAGGCTATGTAAAGGCCAAATATACAGTATGCTATGAGGTGTTGAGGGAGCTAACAAGCATGTGCAAAAAAGATGAGGGAAAGGCATACAATGTATACCTCTCACCGGAGGTAGCAAGGCTTCTATATGAAGAGGAAAAGGCCTCCCTTGAATTCATAGAAAATACCTACAAAACCAAGATAAACATCATTGCCAACCCTGAATATAGCCTTGACAGCTTTCAGGTCGAGACAATCAAGTGATAAGATGATTACAGTAAGTTCCCCGGCCAAGATAAATCTATTTCTCAAGGTCATAGGAAGACGAGCAGATGGCTATCATAATATAGTAAGTATAGTTGACCTCGTATCCATCTATGACAGGATTACCATAAAATGTCTTGATGAAGATACAGTTATTGTAAACGATGACAGAGGTGTGCTCCCTAAGGACAGGACGAATACAATTTTAAAGGCAGCCATGCTCGTAAAAGAGAGATATAAGATAAAGAAAGGTGCAGATATATTTATTGAGAAACATATACCTATAGGTAGCGGCTTAGGAGGGCCGAGTAGTAACGGTGTCACAACCATCAAGGCACTCGTTGAAGAATGGGTTATTAATGCCCAAGACCACGAGCTCTTTGAGATTGCAAGAATGGTCGGGGCTGACTGCCCATTGTTTCTATATGGAAGGCCGTGTATAATGAGGGGTATAGGGGATATAATAACACCTATCGAGCTACCGGGATTATACTATGTCATAGTCTACCCGGAGAGGCCATTGAGCACAAAAGATGTATATGAAAGTCTAAAAATCGTGTTGACAAAAAAGGAAAATGATATTAAATTGAGTGTTAATTTCAATTCTGTCCATGATGTTGTGAATGTTCTCCATAATGACCTCGAGAAGGCTGCCATAGCTATGCTTCCGGATATAATAAAAATAAAAGAGAGGTTGCTCCAGGCAGGGGCTTTGGGGTCAATTATGAGCGGCAGTGGTTCATCTGTATTTGGCATATTTGACAACAGCATTAAGGCAGAAGAGGCATCAACTAAACTTAATGACTTAGGAAGGGTTTTTACTGCTAAAAGCATAAAATAGGAGGGGCAAAGTTTATGGAGATTACAGACATAAAGATTTTTCCTGTCAATGAAAAAAGGGTTAAGGCATATGCATCTATTGTCTTCGATGATTGTTTTATTATCAGGGATTTAAAGATAATACACGGTGAAAACAAACTTTTTGTTGCCATGCCCAGCAAAAAAATGAAGGACGGGTCATACAGGGACACTGTCCACCCTCTAAACAATGAGACGAGACAGAAGATAGAGGCAAATGTCCTTGAGGCTTACGAAAAAGAGTTGAGTAAGGCAGCAAAGGAAAAAGAGTAAGAATTTATATATATTGGGGTGTCGTCAAGCGGTAAGACACAGGCCTTTGGAGCCTGCATTCGGAGGTTCGAATCCTCCCGCCCCAGAATTAATTTTTAAAGGGGGCACCCAAAGTGGATAAGTTGAGGATATTCTCAGGAAATGCCAACAGAAAACTTGCTGAGAGCATATGCAGTTATCTGAAAATAGAGATAGGCAAGGCAAAGGTAAGCAAATTCAGTGACGGTGAGATACAGGTAGAGATAGAAGAGAGTGTAAGGGGTATGGATACATTCCTCGTCCAGCCCACATGCCCACCTGTAAGCCATAACCTTATGGAACTCCTTGTTATGCTCGATGCTGTTAAAAGGGCATCCTCATCCAGGATAACCGTTGTGATACCTTATTACGGATATGCAAGGCAGGACAGAAAGGTTGTCCCCAGGACCTCCATATCAGCAAGGCTTGTTGCCAACCTCATAACCACTGCAGGGGCATCCCGTATCCTCGCCATGGACCTCCATGCAGGTCAGATTCAGGGATTTTTTGATATACCCGTTGACCATCTCTATGCACTCCCTGTTCAATTCGAATATCTGAAAAAGATAAAAGGCGATATAGTTGTTGTCTCACCAGATGCCGGCGGGGTTGAAAGGGCGAGGGAGCTTGCAAAAAGATTTAATGCATCCATTGCCATTATCGACAAGAGAAGGGAAAAGGCAAATGTATCAAAGGTCATGAATATAGTAGGAAATGTAAAAAAGAAGGTGGCCATACTCCTCGATGATATGATAGATACAGGGGGCACCATTGTCCAGGCAGCAGAGGCCTTAAGACAAAACGGCGCTATCAGCGTTTATGCCTGCTGCACACACCCTGTACTTTCAGGGAATGCTGTGGAAAAGCTAAAGAATTCGTCTATAGAGGAGCTTGTGGTGACAAATACCATACCCCTGTCTGAGGAGGCGAGCAAACTAAAAAATATCACTGTCCTTGACGTGTCTCCACTTTTAGGGGAGGCAATCAAGAGGATACACAGAGATGAATCGGTAAGTTCACTATTTATATAGAAGAATCTTCAAAAACCGGAGGAAAACATGGAAGAGATGTTTATTAAGGCAGATATAAGAAAAGGAAGCGGGAAATCAGTGACACGAAAGCTCAGAAACCAGGGGAGCATACCTGCAATACTCTACGGAAGGGAGACAGAGACCCGGATGTTATCAGTGTCTGCCAGGGAATGGAAAAGACTAAGCAAACAATTAAAGAGGAACACCATATTAAAGATGCAGCTTCAAAAAAATGGCGATACAGAAGAGATGCCTGTCATGGTCAAAGAGGTGCAGTATCATCCATATAAAGACCATATACTCCATATAGACTTCCTCCATGTATCCATGGAGAGAAAGATAGAGGTAGAGGTGCCAATACACCTTATCGGTGAGGCAAAGGGTATAATAAATAACGGGATTGTGGAGCAACACCTAAGGACCATTGTTGTTGAATGTATGCCTGGCCAGATACCTGATAGGATAGATGTGGATGTTACAGAACTTGATATAGGTGATTCCATCCATATAAGCGATATATCATACCCTGGTCTGAGGTTCCTTGAAAACCCTGAGATTGCCATCGTAACCGTGATACCTCCAGAGGCAGAGGAAAAACCAGTAGCTGAAGAGGTTGCTGAACCGGAGAAAAAGGAGGCATAAGGCGCTTCTTTGTTTCTTATATGCGGTCTCGGGAATAAGGGCCACAAATATGTCTCTACAAGACATAATATGGGATACCTTGCAGTAGATAGGTTTTCCCATAGGTATTCCATACCCCTTGATAAAAAGATTTGTAACTCCACTGTAGGTATAAAAGAAGACCTGATAATCGCAAAGCCAGACACATATATGAACATCTCTGGCGCCACAGTGTTATCACTGGCGAAGAGGTTTAATATTAAAACAGAAGAACTTATCATCATCCATGATGATATGGATATGGAATTTGGCAGGATAAAGATTAGATGGGATGGAAAAGACGGTGGCCACAGGGGTGTAAGGTCCATAATAGATGCCCTGGAGACAAAGGATTTCTTCAGGCTGAAGATAGGTATAGGCAGAGACCCTGTTATGGACCCTGTAGAATATGTCCTGTCAAACTTCAGGAAAGATGAGACTGAGGCCCTCCATGAAACCCTCGACATTGCAGCAGAGGCCCTATATACCTTTGTATATGAAGGCAAAGAAAAGGCCATGAGTATATATAACAAAAGGCAAAAGATTTAGGCTTTACCCTAAAACCTGTGTTTATAGTCTTTTCTGTATGTTTAGATATTAATAGCCTGTAGCCCATGACCTTAAGTCAACATCCTTACATAGCAACATGGACACACCAAGACCTATAATAAAGACCATTGACCTATGGAAGAGATACAATACCGATGAGGAGAGTTTTGCCCTGAGGGGGGCGAATCTTGAGGTCTATCCAGGGGAGATACTGACCATATTCGGTAAAAGTGGCTCTGGAAAGACAACACTATTGAATCTCATTGCAGGGCTCGATAGACCAACACAGGGAAAGATAGAGATAGAGGGCAATGATATGGAGGCAATGGGTGAAAAAGTCAGGACTGAATTAAGAAGAAAAAGAATAGGTTTTGTCTTTCAATTCTTCAACCTTCTACCTACCCTTACTGCACTGGAAAATGTCCTATTTTCCCTTGAACTTATAGGTAAGCCGGACAAGGACTCAGCCCTTGAAGCCCTGTCTTCAGTTGGCCTTAAAGGCAAGGAAAACCGTTTCCCCTTTCAGTTATCTGGTGGTGAACAGCAACGTGTGGCCATAGCAAGGGCCATTGTAAAGAAACCATCCATTATCCTCGCCGATGAACCAACAGGCAATCTCGATACAGCAACAGGCGAACATGTATTAAACCTCCTTGTATCACAGTGCAAAAGATATGGGGCTACCCTCATTATGGTGAGCCATGCAATGAATACATGCAGATTTGCCACCAGAATCATAAACATGGTGGACGGTATTCTCGTAGAAGATAGATCAACAGGGGACTGCGAGGTTTGAAGATAGTCATAAAGGCATTTCTGCGATACCTCTTGCGGAGAAGAAGCTTGAGTATCCTTCAGCTTTTGGGGATTGCATGCGGCGTAGCAGCTGTAATAGGCATGGCCATCTCTGCCAGGTCTGCATTATATAGCTTCAACGAGGCCATAGAATTCTTAAGAGGCAAGGCAACCCATCACATAGAAAAACCTGCCGGGTCTATGGATGAAGACATACTTATAGAGATTATAAATGACCCAGCAGTGGACTTTTTTTCACCGGTTATAGACAGGAGGATCAGAATAGCAGATGGCGAGGTGGTTCGGCTCCTCGGCATAGACCCTTTTCTCGACAGTAATATAAGACCTGAGATAGTCCGCACCATATCCAGAGACAGGTATTCACAGGAAAATAATGTCCTGTATGACTTTATCTACATGGAAAATGCCGTTTTGATAGACGGCAGTATGGCAAAAAAGCTCGGGCTATCCCCTAAAGATACCATAAATACCAACAAGGGCATATTTAATGTTGTGGGCACATTTTCCAACCCATCAGGCGAACTACTGATTATAATGGACATAGGTAATGCCCAAAAGGTATTTGAATTAAAAGGCATGATAGACAGGATTGACCTAATACTCAATGATGATACAGGGTTTCGGGGGCGTTGGGGACAGGGATTCAAGATAGAATCCAATAGGCAGAGGAGGGAAAATCTGACTGCCCTGCTCCAGGCATTTAAACTCAACCTGCAGGCATTGTCTCTCCTTGCCCTGTTTGTAGGTGTATTTCTCATATACAACACTGCCATGTTTGCCGTTGTGAGTAGAAGAAAGGACGCAGGTATAATGAGGGGTATCGGTGTTAGAAGGTCTGAGGTCTTTCTGGCGTTTACCACAGAGATAATTTTATTCGGGATTGCAGGAGGTGCCATAGGCTCTATATTTGGCTATATCTTGAGCCGTATCCTCACAGATATCCTGGGCAGCACCATAAGTAATCTCTATTTCTTTCTGCGACCCACACCCCTTGCATGGTCGTGGTGGAATATGCTGGCAGGCATAGTCTTAGGCTGCGGGGCAAGCCTACTGGGCGGCATAACCCCCATGATAGACCTTGTTAAAACCGAACCAGTATCTGCCCTCCGTGGGAGAATCTATCAGAAAGCAAGCAGAAAAACAGTAAAAAAGCTTTCTGTCTACGGGTTATTGATAATCCTCATGGGTATTGTATTTCTTTTTTTCACCTCTGCCCATGTCTATATAGGGTTTGCTGGGACATTTATATTCCTCATCGGCATTAGCCTAACGACCGGTTTTGTTTTGATGGTGTCCATACCTTTATTGAGAAGGTTTTTTTCATATCTATCAGGGACGATAGGAAAGATTGCCATAAGCAACATCTGGCTCAATACAAACAGGACATCCATTGCTGTTGCAGCCTTTATGATAGCATTATCCATGGCCATAGGCCTTGGTTCTCTGATCCACAGCTTTCGTCACTCCCTGATATGGTGGATGAACAGCCAGCTAAGGGGTGATATCTATATATCCACGAGGTCTGATGTGGATGTACCGCTGGAGTTATACGAAGAATTGAAAAAAATACCTGGCATAGGTGGTATAGATATCTACAGAAATATCCAGATTACATACAGGGGCAAGCCTGTCCATATAACCGCCATTGATTCTTCTGTCCTCAAAAAATATACCCAGTTTAGCTGGCTCAAGGGTGGCAGCGAAAACTGGGACCCGGTGAAAAAAGGCTCTGTAATAGTATCAGAGAGCTTTGCAAGGCGTTTTCGCATAAAGGAGGGCGATACAGTCTCCATTGAAAGTGCAAGGGGTATGGTATCCCTGCCTGTCACCGGGATATTCCATGATTATTCCACTGAACACGGTGTAATAATGATGGACCGTTCTACCTATATAAATCTGTTCAATGACCGCACAATCAATAGCCTCGGCATATTTATCGATGTAAAAGGTGAAAAGAGGCAGGGGATTATCGAGCAGGTGGAGAAAATGGCATACGCAAGGGGACTGCCTACATCGAGACAGAGACAGTTTCACGAAAGGATTCTCGGTGTCTTTGACAATACATTTGCCATCACCCGATCTATGAGGACACTGGCAACAATAGTGGCCTTTTTTGGTATAGCAGGGGCTCTTATGACGCTATTTGTGGAGAGACAGCAGGAGTTCGGTATCTACAGGGCACTGGGGTTTTCTACAGGTCAGGTAGCACTTATAACACTCATGGAGGGCATAGGAATGGGTCTGATAAGCTTTCTCATGAGCATATTCACAGGTTCAGCCATTGCCTATATACTCATAAAGGTAATAAATCTTGAGAGTTTTAACTGGACCATATTCTTCTACTTCAGTCTCAACCCATATTTGGCTGCATTCACAACAGCGATCCTGGCAAGCATAGGGGCATCCCTTTATCCCCTATGGAAGGTTTATAGACTATACCCCCAGATGCAGATAAGGGAAGAGTGATGAAAGACAGTTCAGGATTCGACTTTAAAAAATGGAACACACAGGGCAAGTATAATTTTTTCAATAAGACGAGGCTTATATGGATTATCCTGCCTCTTCTATTTTTTTTCCATATCCACTTTTTGCCTGTTGCCCTCTATTCATCACTGTCTTATTGTTATGCCTCTGAATGGAAACAGGCAATAGGCCACAGGATGTGGGAGTTCCCTAAAGACCATGGGAGTCACCCTGAATACAGGACTGAATGGTGGTATTTTACAGGGAACCTCTCTGATGAGACACAGGCAAGATACGGTTACCAGCTTACCTTTTTCAGACACAGCCTCAAAAAAATGCCGCAACAGACAGATAAAAATCATAAGACATATCCATGGATAGTTGATGATGTCTATCTTGCCCATTTTACCATAACAGATATCCAGAACAAGAGGTTCTGGTTCACAGAACGCACCTCCCGTAAAGGTCCAGGCCTTGCATATGCAGCCACTGATAGAATGGACATCCGCCTCCTTAATTGGAAGGCCATAATGAAAAAAAACAGGATTTTTATAAAAGCAGGACATCAGGGCATGGAGATAGACCTCGAGCTTACACCGGAAAAACCTGTTGTGCTTCACGGGAAAGACGGCCTGAGCATGAAAGGCGAAACACAGGGACAGGCCTCATATTATTACTCCTTTACCCGACTCAAAACAAAAGGATTTATAAAGACACCATTATCAAAAAAATCTGTAAGGGTGAATGGGACAAGCTGGTTTGACCATGAGTTCGGTTCAAACCAGTTAAGCTCTGAACAGGAGGGCTGGGACTGGTTCAGCCTTCATCTGTCAGATGGCAGAGACCTTATGATATACCTCCTGAGAAAAAAGGATGGGAGCGTTGAAGGGGCATCATCAGGGACTATTGTGGAAAAAGACGGTACATCGAGGCACCTTGCCTTATCTCTTATAAATATCCAGGTCCTCAATAAATGGATTAGCCCCAAGACAAAAGGCACATATCCCAACAGATGGCATATTAAGGTCCCGGCAGCGCAGATTGAGCTTACCATATATCCCCTCATGGACGGACAGGAATTAATAACAGACGCATCTACAAGGATCATATACTGGGAGGGTGCAGTAGAAGGAAAAGGCATGTCAAAAAATAAACCTGTCATTGCTACAGGCTATGTGGAGCTTACAGGCTATGCAGGCTCTTTAGGTGGTGTTTTCTGAAGGGCCCTCTGTGAGAATCTAAGCCAAAATGCACCCATTCTGCCCCTATCAACTTTGCCAAAAAAATTATCCAGGAATTTTCAACCAAAACTTGACAGGCTTTTAAAAATATAATATTAATCCCCTATAATATGGAACTGCCAACCATTCTCCTTGTAGAGGATGACCAAAACAATATTAACATTACAAAATATATCTTCAAAAAAGCTGGTTTCCGCAACACCTTACAAGTTGTAAGAAATGGAGAAGATGCAATAGCATATATCTCTGGGTACGGTGGCTATTCTGACAGAAAAACTTATCATGTACCCTCCCTTGTCTTACTTGACCTCTATATGCCCGGTCTAACCGGTTTTGATGTGCTTTCATGGATAAGAAGTCAAAAAGATCTTTCAGACCTTCCTGTTGTAATCCTTACGGCATCCTATGATAGTAATGATATCCAGAGATGCTTCGAGCTTGGTGCAAATAATTATCTTCTAAAACCTATTTCCATGGACTCCTTAAAGGAGATAATTGATATATATGCTGAGCCTGTAACAGAAAACCCCAGGGCCTTATTGATAGATGATGATCCTGATATGCGAAGACTTGCCATATACCATCTGAAAAAGAGATTTAAATACATACAAATCACCCAGGTCGGTACCCCCCAAGAGCTTGAACCTGCCCTTGCACAGGGTGAATACGATATTGTTATAACGGACTATGACCTCAAATGGACTAATGGACTTAAATTATTAAGGATTATAAAGACCCGCTGGCCAAGATGTCCTGTTATAATGTGCACAGGCTCAGGGAGCGAAGAGATAGTGGCAGAGGCATTAAGAACAGGTATTGACGATTATGTTCTAAAGAAACCAAAACATTTTACGAGGCTCCCAAGTGCTGTGAGGCTTGCCCTTGCGCGATCAAAACACCTGAAAGATGCCATAGAATCAAATGCAAGATATAGGGCTCTTTACGAGAGGGTCCCTATTGGCCTTTTTACCTGTTCCCTTGATGGAAAACTGATGGAGGCAAATCCTGCATTCTTAAAAATACTCGGTTTTTACAACATTGAATCAGCAAAATCAATAAACCTTGCAGAGAGATTTGCCGACAAAGATGACCGTAAGAAAATATCAAACTTTGAAAAATTAAAAAAAGATATCTTTCCCCTTGAAACAAGATTAATAAAAGCAGATGGGTCTGTTATATGGACGGAATTAAAAATGTATAAAGTCAAGGATGAAAATAGAAAAAAAATATACTATGAGGGTATCTTGATTGACATATCCGAACGTAAAGAACTGGAGCTACAACTCCGCCAGGCAACCAAAATGGAGGCCATAGGACTTCTTGCTGGCGGTATTGCCCATGATTTCAACAATATACTCACTTCCTTGATCGGCTATGGAACTCTTTTACAGATGAAAACAAGCGAAGATAACCCGCTCCGTACATATATTGACCAGATAATTTCCGCCTCCAATAAAGCAGCCAACCTAACACAGAGTTTGCTGGCATTTAGTAGAAAAAAACCCTTAAATCCCGAGGTTATAGATGTTAATAAACACATTGCCAATACATTGAATCTATTAAAAAGGCTACTTACAGATGATATAAAGTTAGATGTCTCCTTATCAGAGGAAGAACTTTACATAATGGGGGATTCCACCCAGTTCGACCAGGTATTGTTTAATCTTGTTGCTAATGCAAAAGACTCCATGCCGAATGGAGGCAGAATAACAATTATCACTGAATTGGTAAGATTGGATGGTTTGGATGATTTATATGACTTTACACTAAGCTTCGGTGAACCAGGTATATATGCGGGCATCTATGTTTCCGATACTGGTATAGGGATTGATAATGATAAAAAAGATAAGATATTTGACCCATTTTTTACCACAAAAGAGGTGGGCAAAGGAACAGGGCTTGGGCTTTTTACTGTTTACGGGATTATAAAACAACACAAAGGATGTATTGATATAAAGTCTGAAAAAGACAAAGGGACAATCTTCAAAATATTTTTCCCCATCACAGATGATTTAAGAAAGACAGAGATGCCGTTATCCCCTGTCATAGAAAAAGAAAAAGGTGGCAGGACTATACTCCTTGCAGAGGATGATGAAGAGGTCAAAGGTCTTATTATTCAGATTTTGAAAGATTTTGGTTACAGAGTCTTATATGCATCTGATGGAGAAGAGGCAGTAGAGATATTCAAAAAAAACAGAGATATTGACCTTCTTCTTTTTGACTCGGTTATGCCTAAGAAAAACGGCAGGGAGGCATATGAGGAGATAAAAAAAATTGAACCCAATATAAAGGTTCTATTTACAAGCGGCTATACAGAGGATATAGTGCTCAATAAAGGTATAGAGGAGAAGGAATTCCATTTTATCCCAAAACCTATAAAACCCAAAGAACTCTTAAACAAGATTAGAGATATTATATCCTGAGCCCCTTACACCCTCAATGCATTCTGTGTAATATTCCAATTAGACCTTTCATAACCCCTATCTCCCATAATTTTTACCTTTATAACCTGTTTAATCAGCATTATTGTTGTTATTACAGCACATATACGGGGGTGTTTATTATCTCATATGTGCCTTTTATGACCTCTTTTTATAAACCCTTCCTGTTATTTCATCATAAGCGCTACCTTTTTGAGGTTAAATGCCATGGCATTTATGAGGAACTCCATGTTCCCCTTATCAATACCTT
>JAKPCK010000060.1 GCA_029553295.1 Deltaproteobacteria bacterium
TATCTGTGCCCTTTATCCACAACAATCTTCTCGCTCTTGGAGAAGGTTACAAAGAACGGTATCTTTTCTTTTTTTGCAAAGTCTGATACAGCAAGGGCTGTAGCGCTGTTTATGGTCCCCATTAATATATCTACCTTCTCTTTAAGGACAAGCTCTTTTGCCATGGCAAGACCTATATCAGGTTTGAATTTTTCATCCCTTGTTGTAAATTCTATCTTTCTACCCAGCACACCGCCTTTTGCATTTATTTTTTTAATAGCCATTTCAAATCCATCCCGGACATCTATGGTAAATGTACTCGGAGGACCTGTATAGGTATCAACAATACCGACCTTTAGTGTCTTCTGTGCATAAGAACATGGAACCGTGAGGAAAAGACCGAAAAAAAACACAAAAAGGACAGAAAAAAACATGACCTTTTTCATAATAACACCTCTCATAATTGATTTTATTTTATTAACCCAAAAACCCTTAGATGTTTTTTTAAAACATAAGCAGTTTTTTGTCAATAAATAATTTTCCAAAGACAGACTACAAACTACAGTATTGAGACTACAGACTTCTTTGCTATAAAATCTTAATTTCCGACTATTAAATGGGACGCCCTTTGGAGTAAAATGCCTTTACTTTTAAATTTGATGATTAATCTTTGTTTTTCTGGTAGTTTTTAATATAGTTTTTGAATCCTTTAAAGGAAGGGTCTATGGAGATAAGATTGAAACATAATCTCTGGGGCAATGGGAAAAACATAAGTTTAAATCTTTCTGACAGGTGGAAGGTTTCTGTTTTGAATATGAAAGGAGACAGCAAACCTCTCCTCAAGAATAACCATATAAGGACTAAGATTTTATCTTTGACCCCCTTTATAAAGGATAAAAAAGAGGTATGTGTGGTCTTTGATGACCTCTCCAGACCCACAAAGGCATTCAAGATAGTGCCATTCCTTATAGAACTCTTCGAAAAGAATGACATCAGGGATGAACAGGTAAGGTTTATCTGCGGTCTCGGCACCCATGCTGCACTGGACAATAGGGCATTTAGAAAAAAACTCGGGCAAGAGGCCATGGAGAGGTTTCATGTCTTTAATCACAACCCCTATGAGAATTGTGATTTTTTGGGTCGAACAAAACTGGGCACACCTATTATGATAAACAGAGAATACATGTCCTGTGATCTGAGGATTGGTATAGGGTCTTTTACACCCCATGCATTCTGCGGTTATGGAGGTGGCTATAAGATTGTCATGCCGAGCATAAGCCACATTGATTCTATTGAATATCACCACGGGACTTTACTGCAAAGGCACAGGGAGACGTGTTTTTCCCTGGGCAAGTATGAGGATAATCCACTTCTCGATGACATTATAGAATGCGGGAGGACAGCAGGGCTTGACATAAAGATAGACTGCCTGATTAATACAGGTGCCGAGATTACTGATTTATACGCAGGCAGACCAGATAGTCTCTATGAATATATGCTCCAGAGGGCACAGTATCATTATTCCACGCCTGTGCCAGGTAAGGCAGACATAGTATTTGTAAATTCATACAGCAAGGCAAATGAGGCAGTTATCTCCCTGTCCATAGCAGAATCTGTTCTCAAGGATACAGGCGGTTTCATCGTCCTCCTATGCGATGTCCCAGAGGGTCAGATTATCCATTATCTCTTTGGGAGATTCGGAAAGAATACCTGGGGCAGGCTGCCTTTTGGGGTGAGAAAAAAGGCAGATAAGGCAAAGGGTATCTTTATCTATTCCCGTTACAGGGATATAGCCAATGAGTTCTGGTTCGGGAGGGAAGACGGTATCTACTGGTATAAGGATATTAAAGAGATTATAGGTATACTTGAGGATGAATACCACAACAAGACACCGGAGGTCTTTATCATCCCTGATGCAACTATCCAGAAACCCTCAGAATGATGTCTTAAATTTTATCTTCCAGCCATCGTCTCTGTGCTCGAAGAATGCATCATCCTTTTTTTCGAATACCATGCGTTTGCCAAGGAGTATCTCACCAATAGGCGTGAGTCTGTATCCTATAAGAAACTCTGCCTTATACTCTTTTGGCGCCACCGGTTTTATCTCTGTAATCTCGAATTTTTCTGCCTTGCCAAGGGATACGAGGGCCTTATCCTTTGTCTCGTCGTCCTTTTTTATCATGTATGGTTCAGATTTTTCTGTGAATATGATGCCGTATCTTTTTTCTCCTTCGTTTGTGATATTTAAATCTGTCAGAGGTTTTAAGAGTATAAAGCCCTTTTCCTCCAGCGCCTTATATTTATTCAAGTCATTGTTCTCAGGGTTTAAGGTATATAGCATACCATCTCTTTTATAATATCTTGTCAAATCAGTTATCTTCTCATTCTTTAGGGATTCGGTGAGTATCTTTACAGCCTCTTCCCTTGTTAACTCCTGGGTATATGAATCTGTTGCAAAAAATATGGGGGTGAAAATAAAAAGAATAACTATTAAGATAAGAGACCTCATGCCTTTCAAACCTCTCTCTATTATATCTTAAAGTTGAAAAAATATGAAACATTTTGTATGCTACATCCTGTTATGGATAAGATTACATATTACAGCACAAACAATAAAGGGCACAGGGTCAATTTTGAGGAGGCATTGCTTGAGGGACTGGCACCTGACTATGGTCTTTATATGGTGGCAAGGGAAGACATACCCAAGATTGCAATAGATAGAATAAAGGCCATGAGGAGGATGAGCTACAGCGAGATTGCCCTTGAGGTATTATCACCGTATCTTGGTTCTGAGATACCTCATAAAAAGCTAAAGGCACTCCTGGATGATGCATACAGGGAGGACAAGATACCCACAGAGGTCCAGCATATAACAGGTATGACATATATCATGTGGCTTACCAAAGGGCCAACCTATTCTTTCAAGGATTATGCTGCCCGATTCTTTGGTAGGGCACTGAATCACTTTCTTGGGGAGAGAGGCCTCAAAAGGGTTGTTGTGGTTGCTACAAGTGGTGATACAGGCGGGGCAGTGGCAGATGCCTTATTCGGTCTTGATAATATAGATAATATTGTCTTTTTCCCCCGTGGTTCCATTAGCGAGGGCCAGAGGAGACAGATGACAACCCTCGGTGGTAATATCTATGCCTTTGAGGTAAATGGTGACTTTGATATATGTCAGGCACTGGCAAAAAAGATATTGGGCGACAGGGGATTTGCCCAGGACGTCTTCGGGGACAGGGAGAGGTTTACATCTGCCAACTCCATAAGTTTAGGACGGTTACTCCCACAGGCAGTTTATCCTTTTTATGCATACTCGAGGATAGACGAGGGCTATAAGGACTTTATTGCCAGCGTACCTTCCGGTAACTTTGGCGACATGATGGGTACGGTTATTGCAAAACAGATGGGGCTACCCATATCAAAGATAATCTGCGGGGTAAACGAGAATACAGAGTTTCCAGATTTTTTGAATACTGGTGTGTACACAGTAAGACAATCAATAAAATCACCCTCATCTGCCATGATAGTCTCCCATCCCAGCAATCTGGCAAGGCTCATAGATTTTTACGGCGGCCATATGTATGATGAGCGTGACCCAAAAACAGGGCAGGTTATAAGACCTGGAATAATAGATAAGATGCCAGATATTGAAGAGATGAGAAGGGATCTCTTCTCCATAGGTGTTACAAACCCCCAGCACTATGAGACCATGAGGGATGTCTATAAAAAATACGGTGTTATACTTGACCCCCATGGCGCAGTGGGTTGGAAGAGCCTTGAGGCCTTCCTGAAAGGCACGCATGACAGACCTTCGGTGATATACGAGACTGCTGACCCGGGCAAGTTCCCTGAAGATGTTGAAAAGGCCATTGGCATTACCCCTGAACCCCCTCCAGGCATTAAAAGACAGGCAACCCTCCCGGAGCGTATCTTCACCATCGAGGCAGGGCCAATTAATACCCCTCAAGGATTACAACTGAGCGAGGACCAGTTTAGAGAGGCAGAGGAAAAGATAAGGGCAATATTTAGGTCTTAGGCTTAAGAGAATAAAATCTTTTACAAAAATCAAAAAGCCTCTATTGACATTATCATAAATCGGTTTTATTATAGCTTTAAATAGAAATCATTTTCATTTAAGAGGTTAAATCTCATGGAGTCTGGGTTTGCAGCCACCCTGAAGGGGCTCAATATGAAGGTAACACCAAAGAGGATTGCCATACTTGAGATACTCTCTAAGGAGTCTATATATCTCAGCCCGGAAGAGGTATGGCAAATGATGAGACAGAGGTTTAAAAGCATTGGCCTTCCTACAGTCTATAGGAATCTTGAGGATCTATCAAATGGCGGTGCTATAACAAAGGTGATACACCCAGACCGTAAACTCTATTATTTTTCCTGCGGGAATCCGGGCCATCACCATCATTTTGTCTGTATATCCTGCCGCAGGGTGGAGGATATAAGTTTCTGTGGCAGGGATGAGATAGAAAACGAGGTGAACAATACATTAAAGGGAAAAGTTCTATCCCATGTGCTTCAGGTCTACGGCATCTGTAATGCCTGTATTAATGAGAAGAAAGGGGGTATATAGATTTTCAATGGTAAAGGATATGGCAAGGGGTCATTTTATAAAGACCAAGGTTGTCTGCATAGCCCTGATTTTATGTATAATCCTTTTTTTATTAGCAGGTTGCGGGAAAAAGGAGGATGTATCCCGTATAGGTAAAAAACTTAAAGTTGTAGCTACATTATTTACCCTCTATGACTTTGCAAGGAATGTGGCAGGGGATAGGGCAGAGGTATCCCTCCTTCTTCCACCTGGTATTGAGGCCCACAGCTTTGAACCAAAACCAAAAGATATAATGGAGATAAGCTCGGCAGATCTATTTGTATTTACCGGGAGATATATGGAACCTTGGGCAGAAAAGGTCCTGAAGGGTGTGGAAAATAAAAATCTCATTGTAATTGATACCAGTAAGGGCATTGAACTTGTTAGGTCAGAGAATAACGGGAGAGACCAAGACCATCATGACAATAATCAAATGCAACACGAGGTCCACGGACATGGGGTATATGACCCCCATATTTGGCTTGACCTCTCCAATGCCCAAAAGATGGTGGATACAATAAGGGATGGGATGGTCCAAAAAGACCCTGAAAATAGAGAGATTTATATAAAAAATGCTGAGATTTACAAGAAAAGGCTCGATGAACTCGACAGAAGATACAAAAAAACACTGAGCACATGTAGAAACCACACGATTATACATGGAGGTCATTTTGCATTCAACTATCTTGCCAGGAGATATAATCTCACATATTACTCTGCATATAAGACCTCGCCTAATGCAGAGCCTACACCTAAACAGGTTATAGGACTGAAGCACAGGATAAGTCAATTAGGCATTAAATATATATTCCATGAGGAATTGATTGAACCGAGGGTTGCTGAGGTCCTTGCAAAGGAGACAGGTGCACAGATTTTGCGACTCCATGGTGCCCACAATATAAGTAAAGAAGACCTGGATAGGGGCGTGACATTCATCTCTATCATGGAGGATAATCTGAACAGTTTAAGAAAGGGGCTTGAATGTCAATAGAGATAGTATCCGCAAAAGAACTGTGCTTTCGATACAACTCTACAGAGGTCCTGTCAGGGGTATCATTTTCCATCAAAAAAGGTGATTACCTTGCCATTGTAGGACCCAACGGCTCGGGAAAGACCACACTGATAAAGATTATTCTGGGCTTTCTTGAGCCCACTGCCGGGGGTGTTTATCTGTTTGGATGCGCCCCTTCTAAGTTTGGTAACTGGGAGAAGATAGGCTATCTCCCCCAGAAACTTGCCTCCCTGAACCCGCATTTTCCGGCAACGGTCAGGGAGGTTGTTGCCCTGGGTCTTCTGTCGAGGAAGGGATTCCCAAAGAGGATCGGGTTACACGACCAGGAGGCTATAGATTATGCCCTTTCCCTCATGGATATAGCCCATATCAAGGACGAGTTCATTGGTGAACTCTCAGGGGGACAACAGCAGAGAGTGCTCATTGCCAAGGCCCTGGTGGGTGACCCAGAACTCCTTATCCTCGACGAACCCACAACAGCATTGGACCCAGAGGGAAGGGACAGGTTTTTCTCAACACTCCAGAAACTCAATTCAGAGAAAAAACTCACGATTATAATTATTACCCACGATATTGGAACAATAGGTAGATATGCATCCCGACTCCTGTATCTCGACAAGCGGGTTGTTTTCTACGGAGGATTTGATGATTTCTGTATCTCAAAGGAGATGACAGATTATTTCGGCGAATTTTCACAACATATAATATGCCACAGGCACGACCATGGACATGCTTGATATCTTCAGTCATGGATTTATCCAGAGGGCACTGATTACGGGATTTTTTATAGCTGTATTATGCTCTACCCTTGGTGTTTTTCTGGTCTTGAGGAATCTTTCATTGATAGGGGATGGGCTTGCCCATGTCACTTTTGGGGGTGTAGCCCTGGGTCTTTTTTTTCAGACATATCCCATTTACGTTGCCCTGCCCGTGGTCTTGTTAAGCTCCCTGGGTATACTGAAACTCAAGGAAAAGGCCGGTATATTCGGTGATACAGCCATTGGTATAATATCTTCCCTGGGGATTGCTATAGGAATACTCATTGCAAGCATCGCTGGCGGGTTGAATATTGATCTATTCAGCTATCTCTTTGGTAACATCCTTGCCATAAACAAAGGGGAGATGGCCACATCTATTATTATGTCCATTGCCTTGATGGCTGTCATATATATACTATACCAGGAGCTTGTCTATATCAGCTTTGACGAGGAATCTGCAATGGCCTCAGGCATAAAGGTAGACAGGATAAATACACTGCTGTGTCTTATGACAGCCTTAACCGTTGTCCTTGCCATGAAGGCTGTGGGGATATTGCTTGTAACAGCCCTTTTGATACTCCCTTCTGTGTCTGCTATCCAGATAGCAAAGAGCTTCACGATGACCCTTGTTTTATCTAATGTTTTAGGTATCCTCTCTGTTATAATGGGTATCATCATATCTTTTTTTATTAATCTCCCTACCGGTGCAACAATCGTCCTTGTAAATTTTATCTTTTTTGTCTTTGCCTTGTTCTACAAGAATATAATTAGGTCAGCGGGTAGGTAGTATCTTGTCACTGAAATGGATGGGATTGCATTTTTTGTGCCTCCAGAGGTTTTTGCCTACCTTTATGCTGTCATTCCTCTTAATCCTCTTTTGACAGAGATAACAGGTGTCTTTTCTAAGTTCCTCGAACAGAGGGTCCTGGATGTAGCGCCTTATCTTTTTAGAGGCAGCCATAGACAAATCTAACAGATACATGTTTAGATGGTCAAGCTAATTGATGGCCAGATGGTATCTCCTCGTTTTTATTTCTGGGAGGCATCTCTTTTGCTTTCTCATTTTGTGGACGCCTTACCTTGCTTCGGTTCATTATATGATCTGTTTTAAAAATCCCTGTAGTTATTTTTCCCAGTCTTCTTCTGAAGATGGCATGTATCGTTGCTGAATGAAAGGACAAACCTGTCTCCGTCTCTTTCCAGGAGGGTTATTGATGCAGGGTCATATTTCATATCCCAGAAGTGTTCATTACCTATTTTTAAAAGATATAAAACCATGACCTTGCATATAACCCTGTGTGTTACAACTAAGACAGATTCATCGTCTTTAGTAATATGCCTTTCAATACCCCTTGATATGCGGTCTCTAACCCTATGGAGGGTCTCGCCACCCTGGACAGAGAGCATCTCCGG
>JAKPCK010000074.1 GCA_029553295.1 Deltaproteobacteria bacterium
TCTATCATCTCCGGTGAACCATCTGTGGAGGCATTATCAACCACTATTATCTCAAGATTTTTATAGTCCTGATTTATGACGCTGTCAATGCAGCCTCTTATAAACTCTATACCGTTCCAGTTGAGAATAACAATAGATATAAGCTTATCTTCCATCCTGCAGTCTCAATATCCTTACAAATTCATCTGGGTTTTTAAAATTTGCAACACAAGGCATCTCTATAACACAACCTCTGGCTTCCATGTCAATACTTTTTTCCTTTGCATATTTTGTAAGCACCTCGTCCACCACAATATACTTCACACCCATTTTTTTCAGGGTATCCATAAGTCCGTTACAATCTTTTGCAGCCTTTATCTCCTCTACTATATTCACCCACTCACCCTTTGAATAAAAAGGGACAAGGGGTATCCTGGATGCAATCTTCTTTCCCGGGTCATAGGTCTTCATAAACAATCCTGCCTTCTTGTTCAATATACGCCCTGAATCCTGGGATATGATGCCCTGATAGACAGATGAGGCAAGGACAACAAAGATTATAACAAAAAATACAAGATACCTTCTTCTGAACGTCTCAAGATATTTTTCTATCTTTGCAAGACCACATACACAAAAAACAAGGGTAATAGGGATGAATTCTACTGAGAAACGCCTTGTTGAGGATGTTATAAAGGATATGGTCAATACATGGAACAAAAAAAGAAGAAGAGCTATTATCCTAAATCTCCTGTCAACACCTGTGATCCCAAAAAGACACAGTATTATATAAGGTGGAAATACTGCCTCGAAAAAATGATAGACAACTGATGGTATATTTTTGAATACATTTAAAAAAGGCAGTACAGGAAAAAGATATGAATGCACAGAATGGGTAGGGGTCTCCTGCTGTTTGGCCAGTATGGCCTTTTTACTTATAACCCATAGACCTGTATCTGATTTTAAATAAAGTATATAAGGAAAGGCTACGATAAAAAAACAAACGAGAAAGACAAAAAACCCTTTAAATCTCTTTCTAAATAACAAGACAAGGGACAGGGGTGCAGGGTATACTATATATTCGGGCCTTGTAAGATATGTCAGGCCGAGACATATCCCGGACAGGGCTATATAAAAGATTTTTTCTTCTGTCCACCCCCAATAAAACAAAAATATACTCAGTGTGAATATAAAGATAGCTGTTGATTCAGACAATACCTGGGCAGAAAACCTCACAAGATATGGATGGATTGCCACAAAAAAGGCCATATAAAGGCCGTATCTTTCTCCGTACATCTTTTTTATTGAAAAATAACACAATAATATCAATAATATTCCGACAAAAATTGAAGTAAATCTTCCAGCAAATTCTAAATCTCCTATAAATAAATGGGATAATCCAAAAAGAAAAGGATAGAGAGGTGGGAATACATTATTTAAGGCCTCCCTGAATTCACCCCTTGAGAAGTGCTCTGCTGCAAGGGCATAAAAAACACCATCAAGTTCAATACCTGATGAGTTTATAATATCAATTATACGGGGGATTAAACCGATAAAGACCAATAAAGTAAGGATAAGCCATGGCGCATAGCCCTGCCTTTCATCTTTCGCTATTACCATAGCTTTTCTAAATCTTCCGGTTTATATAAGTGCTCCCTTACCTCATAGAATGACTTCTTTTCAGGGTTTCTTTTTATAAACATGAAATCCCCATGAGTCTTCCTGTAAAAGTATGCAATAGGGGTCAGAAAACCATAAAACACAATCGTTAATATAATCTTTGTATTGATTATACCAAGGGCATTTGCAAACCTCAGCCAACCAGAGGCAATAATCTTAGATAACCTCTCAAGAAAAAGCCCTATAAAAAGCAGAATTAATGAGATATAAAGGAGGGACTTTATCTTTAATATCAACCCTATTACAATAGCAACAAAGGCAAGGGTGCAGATGGTCTGCAATACTTTAAATCTATCATGTTTGATAACTGCCGACATAATTTTTATCCTGGACCTTAAGTTTTTAAAAAAGTGTATATATAAACGGTGCTATTGCCGAGCTCGAGAATATTATAAAAAGTCCGAGGAGAAGAAGGACGATTATCAAGGGCAAAAGCCACCACTTTCTTCTCTCTTTCAAAAACTGCCAAAGGTCGCCGAGTAATGACATATAACCTCCAATCTATTTTAAAGGCCTTTGAAATGCCTTTAGTTTCTCCTGTATTTCCGTTAGTTTTCTGTCCTTATCAGGGATATTAATAAGGTTATTTTTTAAAATATACTCTGAAACCAAAAAACCTGCAAGCCTATTCCCCTTTGAATTCCAGTGACCATCGAGCCTCCAGTATAGGTCTTTTTCAGGGTCAAGCCATCTTTTAGGCCTTAAATCTGCATATGCCTTCATAGGTTGCAGGAGGTCAAAATACGCAATGCCTTCCCTATCTAAAAAATCATGGAGTATCCTGATAGGCTGATTTATGTCTATCAATTTATCCCTCATAAGATAATCGTATACCTGAAACTTTGCAGGTATTATAACAACAAGGAGTTTAGAACCCATCCTGTCGCTTAAGGCCTTAAAGGCCTTTATATTATCAAGATGGTCTGACCATGCCTTTTTAAGCCATGGCAATCTCTCTGTAGAGTAGAAACCAAGGTAATCTGTGGCGTATATATCCTCCTGGAGCTCCTGTTTATCCTTTTTAGATATATTGTCCCCTGCAAAAGATCTCCTTAATTTTCTTAAAAGGCTCTTTCCTACACTGGCCATATGCTCTATCTTGCTTGATACGAGGAGATTTTCACTGAGCCAGTTTTTTGATTTCTGGAATACAGATGAGCAGTTTGTATAGTTATCGAGTCTGCTGCATCTCATCTTCCTCTCATACCTCTTTGCCCTGCCCTCAAGGAAGGTATTATCCCTCACCTCTATCTCACCGTTATGATAATCTACAATCTTTCTCTTTGTAACAAGAAAACCGTCTACTATAGTGCTCTCTGGGAAAAGATAGTCATTACCCAGGTCATTCATGTAATATCCAACCACTATAAGCTTTGGGGGCACCTTAACCTTCGATATTATATCCTGCGCCTTTATTAACTCCTGTCTTGTCCCGTATGCACCTACACCACATTTTAATACCCTGTAGTTGCATGTCCTGTCTATAATAGTCCCCCATTTATCATCAAAGGGGGTAAAACAGTGGACAAAACTATCGCCTACCAGAAGGATGTAGTCCTTCTCGCCATTATAGGGCTCATCCATGCACCCCAGTTCATTGGAGAATATCTTGTGATAATAGTTCCCCTCGATATGGATGTTCAATCCTGGGTGGTTTTCCTGTATATCGTGTCCAAGTCTTGCATCGGGTTTATAATAATATCTAAACTGGACAGAACCTGAATATTTTCTGTATTCTGTAAATCTCAAAACACCTTCAAGGATAGCAAGTGCTATTATTATCCCGAATAGTATCAGGCAGATATTGCCTATCCACCTCTTAATCCAGCCCATAGGTGTCTCTCCAGTTACCCTCTTCCTTCCACTCAGGCTGCCTCTTCTTGTCAAAGATACAGTTTTCCATAACAAGATAGTCCATCTCCGTCCTCATAAAACACTTATAGGCATCCTCAGGGGTACAGACAATAGGCTCCCCCCTCACATTAAAACTCGTATTCACTATTACGCCATAACCTGTCTTTTCCCTGAATGTGTCAATCAATTTCCAGTATCTGGGGTTTGTCTCCTTATGGACGGTCTGTAGCCTTGCAGAAAAATCTATATGGGTTATGGACGGTATGTCAGACCTCAGATAATAGAGTTTATCACGCCAGGGGAATGCATTGTATCCATCAGGGAGGGTATTTCTCCTCTCCTTTTTTACATCTGCTATAAGAAGCATATATGGAGATGGATTATCTATGTCAAAGTAGTCATCTATCTTTTCAAAAAGCACCGAGGGTGCAAAGGGTCTAAAGCCTTCTCTGAATTTTATCTTCAGGTTGAGTTTCTTCTGCATCTCTGTATTTCTTGCATCTGCAATTATACTCCTGTTGCCCAGGGCCCTTGGCCCCCATTCCATCCTGCCCTGCAACCAGCCTACCACATAACCTCCTGCAAGGAGTTCTGCTGTTTTTTCACAGAGTTCATCGAAGTCCTCATAGTAATCAAAAGGTGCCTTGTATCTCTTTGCTACCTTCTTTATATCATGGAATGAAAATTCAGGACCGAGATATGATCCTTTCATCTTATCTGTCTTACCATCACAGGTTCGTTTATTGCCGAAATATATATAGTAGGCACAATATGCACCGCCCAATGCACCGCCTGCATCACCGGATGCCGGCTGTATCCACATATCTCTAAACATCCCGCTCTTTAAAAGTTTTCCGTTGGCAACACAATTCAGTGCAACACCCCCGGCAAGACATAGATTTTCAGAACCGGTTAATCTCTTTGCCTCATTAGCCATCTTAAAAACTATCTCTTCTGTCACAAGCTGGATGGCATAGGCCAGGTCACAGTGTTCCGCAGTCAGGTCATCCTTTTCAGGCCTTCTTGGCGGGAAACCAAAGAGCCTTGTCCATACCTCATCCTTGACCATCCTCAGCCCTGTGGAATAGTCAAACACTGCCTGATTAAGCCAGACAGAGCCATCATCCCTTATCTCGACGATCTCTTTTTTTATAATATCCACATATCTTTTCACATTTTCTGATTGGGGATTGCCATAAGGTGCAAGCCCCATGAGCTTGTATTCACCGGAGTTTACCTTGAATCCAAGATAATATGTAAATGCTGAATATAAAAGACCAACAGAATGGGGGAATCTTGATTCCCTCAGTATTTTAATGCTATTACCCTTGCCATGACAGATAGATGCTGTTGCCCACTCACCCACTCCATCTATTGTGAGTATTGCTGCCTCCTCAAAGGGTGAAGGATAAAATGCACTGGCTGCGTGAGATAGATGGTGTTCAGGAAAAAGAAGCCTTATCTTATTCTTGTCGATTTGTGCTACCTCTGATAGCTCATCGAGTATGAGTTTTTTTAACAGGAGCTTTTCCTTTATCCAAACAGGTATGGCAGAGATGAACGATTTCAAGCCATCAGGGGCAAAGGCATAATAGGTCTCAAGGAGCCTCTCAAATTTTAAAAATGGCTTATCATAGAAAACAACAGCATCGAGTTCACCTATAGATAACCCCGTCTCCTCAAGACAGTATCTTATGGCGTTTTTTGGAAAAGATGGGTCATGCTTCTTTCTCGTAAACCGCTCTTCCTGTGCTGCAGCAAGGATCTCCTCATCCTCAATTATAGCTGCTGCTGCATCGTGATAGTATGCTGATATACCCAGGATATACATAAAAATTGCTTATTTATACCCTTAACATCCTTTATTGTCAAATTTTTTCTTGTATAACAGCCAATAAGCTGCCTTTATTCAAAATCACTCATACAGTGCAAAAAAATCTTGACAAAAAAACCGCGCTTGACTAAAATGTTATCTATACTAAACATTGTTCTGTATATAGAACTAATCATATGAAAGAAAAGGCAGAAAAGAGAGAAACCAAATCCAGATATTCTACTTTAGTCCCTGCTGTTGATGAGGCGTCAAGGATACTCATATGTCTTGCAGAGAGTATGCCGTTTAAGATGAGTCTCACTGATATATGCAAGAAAACAGGTATCCATAAAAGCAAAGGGTATTCCATATTAAATACCCTTCAAAAATATGGATTTATCTATAAAAATCCTTCGGACAAGACCTACTCCCTTGGCCCTGGTCTGATCTCGCTGTCCAGAAAAGTCCTGGACAACCTGGATTACAAAGAGATAGTATCACCTTTCCTTGAAGATTTAGCGTTGACTACACAGTGTTCGGCCTTTTTCGGGGTTATTAACGGTGACAATTTATTTGTTGTGGCAAAGCATGATGCCGGTCAGAAGATAGGTGTCACTATCAGGCTTGGTCACCGTTTCTCCCTCACAGCAGGCGCCCACGGTAAGGCAATTGTTGCATTCCTCCCTGAAGAAAAAAGGGCAGAGATATTAAAAAAAGACAGGCTCTTTTTTCACGGAGATGCATCAAAAATTGACAGGGAACGCCTTCAGATAGAACTCAACCAGTGCATGGAAAATGGGTTTGCCGTAGACATCGGAGAGCTAAGCCCTGGTATAAATGCCATAGCCTCCCCTGTCTTTAATTCTCAAGGGGATATTATAGGCTCTATCTTTCTTGTAGGGACATTCCACATATCCAACGTCAATATATTCGGTGAAAATGTCTTTAGATGTGCCTATAGCATATCAAAGACGCTCGGTGCAGACGTGGATATGGGTTTCCATACAGTATTAAAAAAAATTAATGAAGGAGGCAGTCGTGACTGAATTCAGATATGCAAATGTAGAACGCGAGATGAAGATGTATGGCTTTGACAGGATGGTAAAAAGCACATGCCGTGGCTGTCATGGTGGATGTGGCGTCTATGTCTATGTAAAAGACGGTAAGGTTGCAAAAATCCAGGGAGACCCTGACCACCCCATCAACCATGGGACACTGTGTAGTAAAGGTCTTGCTGCAGCGGAGATAGCCTATCATCCGGACAGGTTGCTCTATCCTGTTAAAAGAGTCGGCCCAAAGGGCAGTGGCAGGTGGGAGAGGATAACCTGGGATGAGGCCCTCGACACCATTGCTGATAGAATAAATAATTACAGAGAAAAATACGGCCCTGAATCTATTGTGTTCGGATATGGTACAGGCAGGGAAAACGAGGCAGTCATCTATAGAATCGCCAACCTCCTTGGCTCCCCCAATGTGCTCACAGCCGGTCATTTCTGCTATGGACCCCGTATCTGCACAAGCATCATCACCTGCGGGACAAACCCAATCATTGATTATGAGAATGGCCCTAAATGCATAATCATGTGGGGAAATAATGTAACAATCAGTAACCCTGACTGTTATAAAGGCGAGCCTTTTTCTGTTGCACTAAGCCGTGGTGCAAAACTCATTGTAGTAGACCCGAGACTTACAAGACCTGCAGCCCGAGCTGATATATGGCTCCAACTAAGACCAGGCACAGATGCAGCCCTTGCCCTGGGCATGTTGAATGTCATAGTAAATGAAAAACTATACGACAAGGAATTTGTTGAAAACTACACCTTTGGGTGGGATGAGTTTGTGAAAAGGGTTAATGAATATCCACTGGAAAAGGTAGAAAAGATAACATGGGTGCCAAAGGAAAAGATTCAGGCAGCAGCAAGGCTATTTGCAACCACCAGACCAGGTGCAATTCAATGGGGTGTTGCCATAGAACAACAGATAAATTGTGCAGATAATGACCGCCTTTTAATGTTTTTGATGGGGTTGACAGGAAATATCGATGCCCAGGGCGGTCAGGTTCTGTATAAGACACCACCTATAGTGAATGTCGGCCAGTTTGGTGCCCATGCCATGCTCCCCAGGGAACAGGCAGCTAAACGCTTAGGCGGTGATAGGTTCAGGCTTGCTGCAAGATTTGCCATAATAAACCCCAAGTCTGTATGGGACGCAATTATTGAAGAAAAACCCTATCCTGTCAAGATGCTGTTCTTTATAAGCTCTAACCCTGTTGTTACAAGGGATAATGCAAAAGAGGTCTATAAAGCCCTTGAAAAGGTGGAGTTCATGGCAGTTGCAGATTTCTTCATCACCCCCACAGCAGAGCTTGCAGACATTGTGCTTCCTGCAGCAACATGGCTTGAAATGGACTATATAGGCGACTTCTGGAAAAGACACGGCTATATATTGGCCCGACGTAAGGTTGTCCAGATAGGCGAGTGTCGTTCAGACCACGAGATGCTCAATGATTTAGCCCACAGGATTGGTCAGGGTCAATTCTGGTGGGATAGCTTTGAAGGTGGTCTTGATTATATATTAGAGCCAATGGGGATGAAATGGAGGGATTTCAAGGAGATGGACTATGTCCGTGGCGAGGTAAGATATAAGAAATATAAAGAATTTGGCTTTTCAACCCCCACAAGAAAATTCGAGCTGTATTCCACAACCCTGGAAAAGATGGGTTATGACCCCCTACCCCAGCACAGAGAGGTCCCTGAAAGCCCTGTAAGCACACCTGAACTCAATAAAGAATACCCCTATATACTCATTACAGGGGCAAGACAACCAGGATTTTTCCACACAGAAAACCGTCAGGTGAAATGGTTAAGGGGGTTGCACAGAGACCCGATTGTCCAGATTCACCCTGATACTGCAGCAAAGGAAGGTATAAAAGAAGGTGACTGGGTTGTTATTGAATCCCCCCGTGGGAAGATTAAACAAAGGGCAGCCCTGTTCCCTGGCATAGACCCGAGGGTTGTGGCAGCGCAACATGGATGGTGGTTCCCGGAAAAGAAGGAATCCAACCATGGATGGGACGAATCCAATGTGAACATACTTACTGATAATGCCTATGAAGGCTGTGACCCTGCCATAGGGGCAACAAATATAAGGGCACTTCTTTGCAAGATATACCCTTACAAAGATGGAGGTTTAAAATAATGAAAAAATATGCACTCAAGATAGCAGAGGCAGAATGCTGGGGCTGTAAGGCATGTGAGGTGGCATGTAAGCAGGAGCATAAGACTTCAGTTGACATAAACTTTATAAAAATCATAGAGGAATGGGGGAAAAAGGAAGATGGAAGCCCTGATTTTATTTTCAGGGCAAGGATATGCAGGCACTGTGAGAACCCTGCCTGCGTAGATGCCTGCCCTGTTGAGGCCATAAGAAAAAGGGATGATGGGATTGTCATCCTGGACAGTGATGTATGCACCGGGTGTGGCTCATGTATAGAGGCATGTCCGTATAATGCCATCTCCCTTGATGAATCACAAGGCAAGGCAAAAAAATGTAATATGTGCTATCATAGGGTCGACAACGGTCTTATCCCAGCATGTGCTGACAATGTCTGCCTGGCCCACTGTATATACTTTGGTGATGCAAGAAAAATAGACAAAATGATAGAGGAAAAGTTCTGGCTCAAGGCAAGGATTGAGGGTAAACTAAGTTCTCAGATAATAAAGGTAGAGGACTAAAAAAAGATTTTTAAAAAAAATTCTGCTACCCTGGGAATTTGCCCCTGCGTTGGAAAATTTTTTATGCCTAATATGAGGCAGTGTATCAATTGAACAACACTGCCTCTAAGCTATCGAGTATCTTCTGGTCTGTAAATGGTTTGTCGAGAAAATACTTAACACCGAATTGTTTGACTCTATCCCTCTGGTCCTCGCTCATATAACCGCTGGATACTATTACATCCACATCTATACCCATTTGACGTATCCTTGCCAATACCTCATCTCCCTTCATGCCCGGCATGATTATATCAAGTACAACACAATCAAATTTATTATCCCTGATATGATTTAATGCATCGTGTCCGTTATTACAATAGACTACATCTGCACCTATCCTTTCTGATATCAGGGCAAACATCTCACCAATAAACTCCTCATCATCTACCACGAGGATCTTTTTTCTATTAAAACTCTCCCTGTTGCCTTCTTTTGTATTTTCAATTACTACTGTCTGATTTTTAAAATTATCGTTACATGGTATATAAAGGTAAAATCTCGTGCCTTTGTCCTTTTCGCTCTCTACCTCGATAAAACCCCCATACTTTTTTATTGTCTTATGCACCCTGTATAAGCCAATCCCAAGATTTGACCTTGTTCCTTTTGTGGAAAAATGGGGTTTAAATATATTCGCCTTAGCTGCCTCATCTATCCCTTTTCCTGTATCCTCTACAGTTATGCAAATATAGTTTTTTCCATCTATGGATTGATTCCTTGTTGATACACGGAGTAAGCCCTTTCCGTCCATTGCCTCTTTTGCATTTATAAACAGATTTAAGAAGATATGCTGAAACTCTGATTCATCCCCTTCAATTATAATGTTTGATGCCGAGAGGTCTTTTTCTATTTCAATCCCCTTTAGGCTCTCACAAAAAAGCAACAGGCTGTCCTCGATGACAATATGGAGATCGAATTCGCTGGAGGGTCTTTCATGCTTTCTTGCAAAGTTCAGAAGCTGCTTTGTCAGGCTTGCAGCCCTCCCTGCTGAACGTTCAATAACCTCTGTGTATCTAAAAAGCCTTTCATTTCCTTTAAGAGAACTCTTCAGCATGGATGCATAGCCCAGGATCCCTGTCAACATATTGTTAAAATCATGGGCTATACCTGCTGCAAGCATCCCCAATGTCTCCAATTTCTCCCTGAAAAGAGATGCCTCGTGCATCAATTTTAATTCTGTTACATCCCTTAAAATAATGCCCCTGTATACCACATCCCCTGTATTGTTAGTTACTGGATATATATCAATCTCATAGACAAAATGCCTGTCTTCTGTCTTAAATTGCAGTTCTTGGGTCTTAGATTGTTGTTCAACTGAGTTGCCAAAATCTATACCTGTAAAAATATCTTTGATGTCTACCCCGATTAGGGGATATCTATCCACATGGAGGAGATGTCTTGCCTTTTCATTTAGATGGACTATCTTCCCTTGATTGTCAACAAAGATTAATGGATAGGGGAAATGACTGCTCAAAGAAAATTCAGGGAACAACAGGTCTCCATCTGATTCAGTCTCTGAAACCCTTGATAAAAAAACCTTATGGAGCTTATTATAAAAATTACAGATTAAGTCTATCTCTTTTATCGAGATATTATCTCCTTCTTTGACATATCTCTTCCCGAGGACTATAAAACCCTTTATTTTGTTTCTATCTGTCTGAGGGTATATGTAGAGTCTACTGTATCCATTAATATTGTTATGGACAGATGTAAAAAGGGAGTTGTTGTTCAATTTTTTTATTATATCTATATCTATATCAGGCCTTTCTCTGAAAAGACTGAAAAAACCCTCTGTAATACTATTGCCCTGCAGGTATATATAATAACAGGTATCAAACCCTGTCTCTTCTACCAAAATCTTTGGTATATCGGACAGGGGGTCTTTCATCTCATCTACTATTCCAAGCATCCTTACCAGGGCAGAATAATGGTTTAGAAAACCTTCATATCTATCCCATTGAGATTGCAATACCTCTGAGATTTTATTTTTGTCCCTTATCATCATCCCCCCGATATCATTTATCTTTAATTATGAATTATATAGACCAGTTTTTCTATCTCCGTCTCTATGCCTTCTGCCTCTTTTTTCAGTATAAATATCTCAGGCTGCTCATCTCCATCCCTGTAATAGAAGAACCTATCAGCACAGGACACGAGTTTTAGTATATCTGTATATCCAGTATTATTATCCGTTTCATTATGATGATTCTCTATAATAGACAAGAATATAGGTGGCAGCTTCCATTTAAGACCCAAGATATTGCCTATTTCCTGATGGTCAATACCATATCTCTCCCTCTCGAGAAGAGGAAGAGGTATATTCTTCTCCAGTGACTCGTTTATTAGGTCTTCATATCCATCCAAGTTCATAAAAAATACTACCTTACCTATATCATGGAGGAGCGATACAGTAAAGACATCCTCTGGGTCATCTATAAGCAGTCTCTTGGATAATAACCTTGCCCCGTGGGCAACAAAAACACAGTGCTTTAGCAAATAGAAGAGGTCTTTTTTCTTAAATTTTAGAAAATTTGTAATCTCACCTAAATAAAACAGACAAAAAAGAATACTCTTGAGTTCTGTCTGGCCTATGGTTATAATAGCCCTTTCTATATTATTTACAGGCATACCTATCCTATAAAATGCAGAATTTGCTATACTAATTAGTTTAGATACGACACCCATGTCATTTTTTAAAAGTTCGGCAATGACTGTGATAGATATATCGTTTTTTTCTAATAGATTAATAGCCTTACCTAATATATTGGAATTGAGAGGGGCTATCTTTAGGTTAACGGCTGTATTAATTAACTCATCCCTCATATAGCCGGATACCATATAGATTACTGTATACAGAATTTTAAAAAAATGTAAAATATTTTTTAAAAAAAATGTAGTTGAAAAGATATAGAATATTTTGAAGAAAATACTACTTAAGTCTTTGTCTCCCCTGATTTTTTTATTGCACATGTAGCATCGGTCAGGTCACATGCCTTATCGCATGGTTCCAGATGAATGGTAGTATCAATGGATGGTGTTTGACCTTTTATCTTATCCTCTATCCTCTCTGCCATCTCATGGGCCTCTTTTATGCTACTTCTTCTGCACAACAACAGGTGGAAGTCTATATATTTTCTGCTCCCCGATGTCCTTGTCCTTAATTTGTGAAAACCTGCATAGGGATAAGGCATGTTTTCTATGATATCCTTGATATCCTTTAATGTGCTTTCAGAGATACTTTTATCCATAAGCCCTGACACACCAATCATTAAAACCCTTACAGATGATGTAATGACAATAATACCGATAATAAGGGCAAAGGCAAAATCAAAATAATTGTAGCCGGTAAAATAGGTTAAGGCTATAGCAAGGACAGCACCTGAGTTGGAATATACATCACTGGTATAGTGAAGGGCATCTGCTTTAAGGGCAACAGAGCCTGTCTTCTCGCTTGTGGTCTTTAAAACATAGGATATGATAAAACTAAAGGCCAGAGAGATAATCATAATGGGTATATCAAGTCTTGTGTAATGAACATGGGTATTATGGAGTAGCCCGAGGATGGCCTTGTAAATAATGACCACACCTACTCCTGTTATTATCATAGATTCCACCAGTGCAGCAAAATCCTCTATCTTTCCGTGTCCGTACTGATGGGAGCTGTCGGCAGGCATGGATGCTCTTTTGATGGCATACAGATTCATCCCAGACATAAAGACATCAAGGAGGCTATCAAGCCCTGATGAGATGACAGCCATGGAGCCGGATATAAAACCTACAGAGAATTTGCTTAAGGCGAGAACAAGTGCCATTCCCGTTGCAAAAAGAGATGCCTTATATCTTGTATCCATATTTATTTACTCTGTTTGATATCTCGAGACCCCTGAAAAAGGTCTCATCTGAGGATAATCTTTCCTTTTGGCTCTTTTACAAATCTCCCTATCACCCAATATTCTACCCCTGCAGAATGGGCGTTTTTGTCAAATTGGGACAGGTCATCTTGGTGCAATGCAAATAAAAGACCGCCTGAGGTCTGGGGGTCAAATATTACATCAAAGATAAAACCTTCTTTTTTACCAGTTACATGCTCGCTGTAGAAATCACGGTTTCTGTATAGACCGCCGGGGAGGATACCAAAACTTGCAAGCTCCGGTGCCTCTTCAAAATAGGGGATATCTTTAGAAAAAAGCTCAACGCCTATATCGTCTTTAATCATCTCTTTTAAGTGACCTATGAGCCCAAATCCTGTAACATCTGTAGCAGCATGCACCCTTACAGACAACATGACATGGGCGGCATCCCTGTTCAGGGTTGCCATAATCTTAATAAGATTGGCGATGGATTTTTCACCGAGCATATCTGCCTTTATACCGGTGTTTAAAATTCCTGTGCCAAGGGGTTTTGTAAGTATGAGCCAGTCCCCTTCCCATGCCCCATAATTTCTCAATATCCTATCCGGGTGGACAACCCCTGTAACACATAATCCATATTTTATCTCTTCATCCTCTACGCTATGCCCACCCAGGAGACTTACCCCTGCCTCTCTTATCTTATCGATCCCCCCTCTTAAAATCTCTTTAAGGACTTGTGCCCCGTATTTTTTTACAGAGAAGCACACTATATTGAGGGCAGTCTTTGGGGTTGCACCCATGGCATATATATCGCTTAAGGAATTGGTAGCAGCAATCTGACCAAAAGAGTAAGGGTCATTTACAATGGGTGTAAAAAAATCCACTGTCTGAACAATAGCTACCCCATCGGCAATCCTGTAGACGCCGGCATCCTCAAAACCCTCTATACCCACAATAACATCACTGTCAGAGGGGATATCTATACCGCAGAGTATATTAGAGAGGTCCCCTGGACCTATCTTAGATGCTCACCCTGCACCTTTGACGTATTTTGTCAATTCAATATCCAAAATCCCTGACCTCAACCCTTTAGTTTACGGGTGCGTTGTCCTGCACCTATGACCTTTGTATCCTTTTGTTTTTCTTCTTTTATCTCGTAGGCCACCTCTATCTTTTCAACCCCTGCATAATAGCAGCAGCCATCACTTTTAAAATTATTGTCAAAGACCCTTGTCTTGCCATCCTGAAAACACACACGGACATAACAGAAACCGCCTGGCAGCTCAGATCTTCTCTCCTCCACCACTACACCAAGTCCCCACCTTGTATAATGCCTGTGGTAGACCTGATCGCCCACTTTCAGGTATAAAAGATAATCTCCCCTCATAGATAACCTATATCATTAACTGCATCTTCTTTCAAGGCATAAATTATAATGGTTCTTTGACTATCAGGCGTCTTTGCCCTTCCCCTCAGAATAACGGAATATCTCCAGGACAGATATAAAAAGTGCAAGGACTAAAGGACCCATAATAATACCGACAAAGCCAAATAATTTAATCCCACCTAAGATACTGAAAAAAATTAATAAAGTGGGCATCTTTGTCTTACCCCTGACAATCAAGGGTCTTAAAATATTATCTACCATACTTATGACAAATATACCGATGAGGATCAAAATAAAGCCCTTCAAATAAAATCCTTTTAAAAAAAGATAGGCTGAACCAGGCCCCCAGATGACAAACGTCCCCACTATGGGTATGAATGAAGAAAAGAACATGGAAAGACCCCACAGTACAGCAGATGGTATGCCGAGTATGGAGAATGCAATACCGCCTATTATGCCCTGTATAAGCGCTATTGTTACACCACCGTATATTGTCGATACAACTATATCCTTTACCTGCTTTATAAGCCTCTCTTTTTGATGGCTTGAGAAGGGCATGTAGCTCTGTATCTTCTCCAGAAACTTAGGGCCATCCAGAAGGAGAAAGAAAACAGTTAAAAATATAAAAACAACATCGAGCAATGAGGATAAAATATTTCCAATGCTGCTTGTAATACCGCCGAACATGGCTTTGCCCCATCCTGATATATTATTTGCTATGGTCTTTTTCAAATCAGCCTGCGTTAGATTGAATGCAGATAGGGCCTTTTTGCTGAGCCTGCTTATAACAGGGTAGTCCATAATCTTATCTAATGTGGTAAGCTCATGGGTTTTAAAATACTCGATTAGATGGTTTATCTCCAGTGTTATAAGATAGCCAAGATACATAAAAGGTCCGATAACAATGCATATTATTATCAAGAGGGTAATTACTGATGATATAGTGGGATTCTTGAAGTATTTAATAAGATAGACATAGATAGGATAGAATATAAGGGAAAAAACAATTCCCCATATAATAGGGTAGGCAAATGGTTTTAATACAAGATAGGCAAGATAACCAAAGACCAAAACAATAAAAAGCAGCGTAATGGTATAAAATCTGTTATTTTCTATGTTCTTTCACCTGAAAGCTAAAAAATGATTATCTTGCCCTTTTTGTTTTATGCCTGTTTCTCTTTTTCTTTCTCGTAGGCCTCTCTACCTGCATCTACTGCGGATTTAATAATAGATTTCTCCTTTTCTATTAAATCCTTACCCTTTTCCACTACAGACGATGCCTTTTCCTTTACCTTTTCTATGTATGACTCTGCCTTTTCTTTTGCCTCTTCGGCAAACTCCTTTATCTGTTTTCTCGTCTCAACGCCAGATTTAGGGGCAACAAGAAGCGCAATGCCCGCCCCTACAATACCTCCAATAAAAAATGATAGAATAATTGAACCTGCTCCAAATCCTCTCTCCTCTGACATAATAAACCTCCTTTTTATAGATAATTATTGTTTGTTAACTCGTTTTGTATAATGCCTTGCAATCACACTTAATGCTGCATCAAATCCAGCCTTTATACCTGATACCTCTCCTGCTGTAACCCTTGCTATCCTCTCAATAGAATTGGTTATGTTGCTTATGTTGGTCGCCATACCTCTAAGGGAGCCTGATAGTGCCTTTACATCATCTGTTATATCTGTCATATTATCAGAAAAATTTTTTACAGATACTATGGTCTTGGGCAGTTCCTCCATGGTTGGCATCAGCGATTCTTCTATGTTTTTAACTGTCTTTTCTAAATTTATAATGGTCTTTTTAATCTCCATTAAAAAATAAATAAACACAACCGCAGTTACTACAATGGCTAATGCAGCAACACCTAAGATAATACTGTTCATAATACCCCCATTAGAAAATTCCATTAAAAAGCCAATTAAGAAAACCTATCAGAATTATCAAAAAGGTTCAACAATAAAATCACCTGTTGCCCTTTATAAAAAAACCTAAAACAGTAACAATGAGCATAAACACGCCTGATATAGCATATATGTATAAACCCCATGTCATATTGCCGAGGAAGTCAATGAAATACCCCCTGTTTATTATAAAGCCCCAATAAAAAACAAAGAGATAGGATACAATAAGCCCCAGTCTATGCCTACCAAGCAAAAGGCATATAGAGTTTATAACCACAAGGAGCATGACCTCCCATATGGGGACAGCAAAATCCTTTCCTATAAAAAAGTCTATAATCCTTGAATAGTATTGCACCATTAATAAATCCCATCATTTTTTATTGTATAATTAATCTTATTATAGCAGACAATACAATCTTGTAAAGCATTTTTGACAGAGCAGCTTGACATACACCCAAACTTAAAGTAATTTACAGCCATGAAAAAATATATAATCCAAAAGGATATTGCAACGACCACATCACATATAGAATATGAAAAGGAACTAAATGAGGAACAATTGAGGGTTGTCCTCCATGATGATGGCCCTATACTTGTTATTGCAGGGGCAGGGAGTGGAAAGACAAGGGTTGTGACCTACAGGGTGGCAAGGCTACTGGAAAGGGGTATATCCCCCCATAGCATTCTCCTGCTCACATTTACCAACAAGGCAGCCCGTGAGATGCTAAGGAGGGTGGAACACCTACTCAAGATAGATACACGTTTTATATGGGGCGGGACATTCCATCATATCGGGAACATAATCCTAAGGCAAAACAGCCACCTAATAGGCTTTAATAAAAACTTCACCATCCTCGATAATGAGGATGCCAAAGATATGATAGATGTTGTTATTAAAGATGCAAAGATAGACAAAAAGGCAAATAGATTCCCCAAGGCCAGCCTTATAAAGGAGATATTCAGCTATGCAGTAAATACAATGAACAATATGGATACTGTAATCTTAGAGAGATTCCCTTTTTTCTTCGGGATAAGGGACGAACTCTCCCATATTCAAAAACTCTATACAGAGAAGAAGAAGGCAGCTAATGCCATGGACTTTGATGACCTCCTTTTTTACTGGCATAAACTACTCATGGAAAATAAGGATTTGCGTGAATACTATGCCAGGGTATTCTCCCATATCCTTGTTGATGAATATCAGGATACAAACAGGATACAGGCAGAGATAGTGGATTTTATGGGCCTTATAAACAGGAATGTCATGGTGGTAGGTGATGATGCCCAGAGTATCTATTCTTTCAGGGGGGCAAATTTTAAAAATATCATGGATTTTCCCGTCAAATACCCTGAGACAAAGATATTCAAGCTCGAGACAAACTACAGGAGTACCCCTGAGATACTAAAGCTGGCCAACAATTCCATATCTAAGAATAAAACACAATTTACAAAGAACCTTAGAAGCATAAAACAGAGCGGTAATATACCTGTTCTGACACACCTAAGAGATGTTATGCAGCAGGCAGATTTTGTAGCACAGAGGATACTCGAACTGAGAGACGATGGCATACCCCTTGAACAGATGGCAGTTCTCTACAGGGCCCACTATCATTCTATGGAACTCCAGATGGAGCTAACAAGAAGGGATATACCCTTTGAGATAAGGAGCGGGCTGAGATTTTTTGAACAGGCACATATCAAAGATGTGGTGTCCTTTTTAAGGATAATGGTCAATAATAAAGATGAGATATCTTGGAAGAGGATGCTCAAACTCTTTCCGAGGATAGGAAAGAGGACCTCAGACCACATATTTGATTACATAAAGACGCTGGAAGACCCTGTTGGTGTTTTTATCTCCAAAAAGATAGGTGAACATTTCAAGAATATTCATAAGGAAAATATAGAGATATGGGCAAGACTATTTAAAGAACTCTTATTTTTTTATGAAAAAGAGGCACTTGGGGATATGATATCCTGTGTCCTTAAAAATGGTTATACCGAATATCTCAAATACAACTACCCAAATTTTGAAGCAAGGCTTGAGGATTTAGGGCAGCTCATTAATTTCTCCTCCAAGTATGTCTCCCTCGAGACATTCCTGAACGAGCTGTCACTTATGGGTGGCATAAGCGGCGAAGAGATTATATCAGCTGACAGAGAGGATGAAAGGGTCATCTTGAGCACCATACATCAGGCAAAAGGTCTCGAGTGGAAGGTTGTATTCCTTATATGGTGCGCAGATGGAAGGTTTCCCAATCCAAAGGCAGTAGAGGAGGGTAATATAGAAGAGGAGAGACGGCTCTTCTATGTGGCAGTAACAAGGGCTATGGATGAACTATATATGTGCTATCCCCTTATAACATTTGACAAACAGGCAGGTCATATAATACTCAAACCTTCCCGCTTCATATCTGAACTAAGGGGTAGTACATACGACGAGTGGCAGGTGTCAGATACAGACTATAGACGATAGACTAAAGACTATAGGTTAAAATTATCGTGCCTTTGTGTAAGGGATATTTCCGTAAAATTAAAAGAATCTAATTTTAATTTATAAACACCCTCTTATACTTACCCATCTCCTCAAGTGCCCTGCCTGCACCGAGGACAACGGATAGCAATGGGTCATCACCAACCCTTACCTTAATACCGGTCTCCATCTCTATCCTCTTATCAAGACCTTTAAAGAGTGCCCCGCCACCAGTAAGAATCATGCCTGAGTCATTTAAGTCAGAGACAAACTCAGGCGGAAGTTTTTCCAGTGCCCTTTTTACAGAATCTACTATGGCAGATACAGGTTCTTCCACAGCCTCCCTTACCTCTTCTCTCGTTATCTTTATATTTTTAGGTATCCCTGTAACTATATCCTTACCCACTATATTTATAACACCCCCATCTGTATCTATGGGATATGCAGAGGCAGCCTCTATCTTGAGTTTCTCTGCAGCGATATAACCTATGGCAACCTGATGCTTCTTCTGGAGATACCTCATAATGGATTCATCCAGTTCATCCCCTGCCACCCTCAAGGAATCTGAGTATGCTATGGCAGAGAGGCTTATGATAGCCACCTCTGTTGTCCCTCCACCTATGTCTACCACCATATTTCCCCTGGGGAGTTCAATAGGCAAATCTGAACCAATAGCTGCGGCCATAGGCTCCTCTATGAGATGCACCTCTCTTATCCCTACCTGGATGCATGCATCTATTACTGCCTTTTTCTCCACCTGTGTTATACCGGAAGGTACACCTACAACCATCTTTGGTTTTGATACCTTTCTGTTCTGTCTTGCCACATGCAAGAAGTATTTTATCATGGCCTTGGTAACATCAAAATCTGCAATAACACCGTCTTTTAAAGGTCTTATGGCGCTTATATTCTGCGGTGTCCTGCCTATATACTCCTTTGCCTCCCTGCCCACTGCTATTACCTTGCCCGTAGTATTCTCTATTGCCACCACAGAAGGTTCATTAAGTATTATGCCTTCACCCTTAAGATATATCAGGGTATTTGCAGTCCCAAGGTCCATTGCAAAATGGGTCGAAAAAAACCCGAACATCTTTTTTAAAAAATCCATAACCCCTCCTTATTGTATTTCATGAGATTTTCATCCTGTCCGCCCTCTCTATAAGCCCCCATATATTATTACTGTCTTCAGGATAATAGGATAACCCTGAATCTATCACATCCTTGATATCCAAATCCTTATCCTCGGATATATTTTTATAGACAATGCGGTTTAAGAAATTGAGTATATTCCTTGCCCCTGTCCTCTCTTTAATATCCAGCAACACATAGAAATGGCCGCCGCTTTTACGGGTTATCAATGCATTGCCTCCTGTGCACTGTCTTATAATATGAGAAACCTTTTTCAGTAGCCTATCCGTCGGTTCAATACCCATCCTCCTGTTGTATTCCTCTAAAAACTTTAATCTTATGGATAGTATACAGAGCTTTTCACCTTTTTTTACCCCATCTTCCAGAAGCCTGATAAACGTTGAAAAATGCATAGAGCCTGTAACAGGGTCTATGTTTTTTATCTTATCATACTCTCTTTTTGCCCAAAGGGAAGAGTAATACATAGACAAAAACATGGCTATATTTCTCAATATACCGATTGATTTATCCGAGAGATGGGAATCAGAGACAGATACAAATCCAGCTACGCCAAAGGTTACATCATCCATAACAAGGGGAAAACCGAAAAACTGCCTTGCCCTCACCGACTCTTCTGAAAAAAACATGGGCTTTTCCTTGAAAAAACCACTATTGTAAGGGAGCAAAAGCTCTCTCCCGCCTTCTAAGACCATTGAAGATATACAGCTATTTGCACGACACCTTTTGTTAATATACTCTTCTTCAGGGATGCCTGCTATATCATGGATTACCAAATTTCCATTATGTTCTATGCCTATAAAACAAAAATCAGCACCGGAGATATGGAGTGCCTCGGTCAATATATCCCTCACTGTAACCTGTGATGACAGGAGATAATTAAAGAGCGTGAAGACCCTCTTCTCATTGATAAGTTCATCCATCTTCTCCTCTGCCTCAGAAAACCTCTTCTCCTTCTCCAGCTCCTCACTTATGGCTTGGGCAAATCCACTGAGTATCTTTTTTTCCTTGTCGGTAAATACCCATTTCTTCTTGCTATCTACCACAATCACACCTTCTGTGCCCATGGGATAGCCCATAAATGATTTGATATCCTCATTACCAGAATAATATCCCAGTGTGCTCTCATCCTTGTCAAAGTTGGGTATGATGAGGGATTGATTGTGTTTGATAACCCATCCCGGGAGGGTCCCCTCTATGGATAAAAGCCTTCCTTTGTCAAAACTATGGGAGAATGTAACAGAGGATATGCACCTCAGATTGTCTTTCTCCTTTATGTATAGGGCCACTGTAAAGGCCTCATATATATTGAATATCAGGTGTGAAAATCTGTCTATTATGGTCATTTCTATCTGGTCTTACATAATATCAGGTAGGTAGCCCCTCTGGTTTATACTCATCAAATCTTATGTCCCCTTCTATGCCAAACCTCTCCATAATCCTGCAAAAGCTGCAGATACCACCGGAGGCAGGGTATCCGCATACAGCACAATAATCTAAATTATCTTTTCTTCTCTGGGTCTTCATTGCCCTGGATACCTTTAAATAGCCCTTTATGAACTGTAGCTTTGTCCCTGGCGATGACTCTTCAATCCTGTTTAATATGTCTTTATATACAAGGGACTTGGCATCAATGGAAAAAGGGCATTCATCACGGATATAATCTATACTGTTTAATATGGCATATGCAGCCATCTCCCTCTCGGAACATAAAAAAAGGGGCTTAACCTTCTTTGACAGATGCCCCTCGCTCTCCTTTAGCTCAAGGCCCTTTTTCCATAGATATTCATCCTTCCAGTAGAGGATATTCCCCAGCAGTGCCGATGCCTCATCATCGAGATTGTGTCCTGTAATGATTACATTGTATCCCCTGTCCATACAGACCCTATTCATTATGTATCTCTTTATCATACCGCAGGCAGAACAGGTTGACCTTTTTATAACCCTGGACAGTTTGTCTATGCCTTTGCCCAGTGTCTCCATAAGATGGAATATGAAGACCCTCCTCTGAATCCTGTCCGCCATAGTCTTTACCTTATCAAGGGACAGGCTGGAATACCCCTCTATACTTAAATCAATATAGACCCCATCCGAGGCAAAACCAAGCCTGTTTAGTATATACCAAAGAGAAAGGCTGTCCTTGCCCCCTGAAACTGCCACAAGAGGCTTTTCATCTTTATCAATGAGTCTATATCTCTGTATTGTCTTTAAAACCCTGTTTTCAAGAAAAGCGATAAAATCCCTTGCACATAGGGCATTGTTATATGCCTTTAGATTTATAACCGCATCATTACCGCATACCCTGCACTTCAACCGCCTGATACCACCTTAATAAGTTTTACTGAATCATCTTTATTTAATCTGTGGTCCTCTGTAACAAGCCTGTCATTTACGATGACAAGGTATGCCTCCCTGTTTATGGATAGCTCCTCCATAAGTCGCAGCACAGTAGGTGCCCTATCTACTGTGATTTTCTTTCCGTCAAGTTCAACTATCATGGAGATTTAATATCACAACAGGAGTGAGAATGTCAAAGACAAGACTATCTCAATTTATTGTTAAACTTTAAACCCCATTAAGATTCTAAATATAATTTCTGAAAAAATGCCTTGCAATCCAACCCGGATAAATTTATATTAATCAGAAATTTCAACATGTTACATCTTATGTTCAAAAATATGGCTGGGATTAAGCGTTTTTTTATTGGCCTCCTTTACATATTCTTCTCGTTTCTATTCACTTATATATGCATAAGTACAGCGCTTGCAGACACCGTGGGTAGGTTCACTGATATAAGAGGTGATGTATCCTTAAAAAGAATTAAGACCACAATAAAACCGTCTATAAATGACCCAGTTGTAATAAAAGACCTTGTAATAACAGGCGAGGTATCAAGGACAAAACTGATACTGATAGACAATAGCCTCCTCAATATAGGTAACAACTCGAGGGTTGAGATTACTGATTTCTTATTGGACAGGGATACAAGGAAAGGTATCATCCTCATAAAAACAGGGGCATTACATGCAAAGGCAGAGAGCCTTGCAGTCTCCAACTCAAGGTTTGAGATAAGGACACCTACTGCAGTTATAGGTGCAAGGGGGACAGAATGGTTTACAGAGACAGAGGGAGAAGGCACATCCATCTATTCCATGTCCCAATCCATAGCTGTCTATAATCCGGCCTACCCTAACCAGATGGTAACAATACCTGAAAATCACTTCTCCAAGGTAATGAAGGGTTCTGTGCCAACACCACCACAGGCCTACTGCCCTTCTGACCTCCATATAATTATGAAGAGATGGGACCTTGCAGGCCAGCAAACAAGCCAGAAGGTCAAAGAAGGGGCCTGTGAGGTAAAGAGATAGATGAATCGATTTATGGATAAAGGAGTGGAAATTCTATCTTTATGGCATCAGCAGGGCAGTTGGAGGCACAGAAGCCGCATTCCTCACAGAATTCTCCATCTATGTATGCCTTTCCATCCTGCATAGATATGGCACTGGGGGGGCATACCTCTATGCAGTTTTCACAGCCTGTGCATATATCCCTGTCAATTAAAGGTATCATCAGATTATCATCCCTAGTTTGAAACCATCATGGATGGCATTATTCAGTCGCCTTGGTTTTTTTGCATCACCTATATAATAGACCTCAGATGCCAGTGTCTTGAGGTGGTTGAAATCTCCTGCACAATCGTCCCTTTGAGCCATGATGACCCCATGGTATTCAATAGATTGTTCCCCTTTTGGTGTAGACACAGTGATTTTACCGTTATCTATGCCTAAAACCTTTGAATTTGTTAAGATATTCACCTTGTTTTTCTTCAATATCTGGACAAAACGCCACAGGTAAAAGGGATTAACATCTCTACCCAGACGGCTGGCCTCTTCTATTATAGTGAGCTCATATGGACCGCCTCTCAAAAGAAACACAGCGGTGGCCAATCCGACCCCACTACCACCAATTATAATACTCTTTGCAGGGGGTATCTTTCCTTTTCCTATTATGTCTTCTGGTGTATAGAGACTATCCTGAGGGAGGTTTAAGAATGTCTTTATCTTAGCCCCTGCTGCAACAACAATGGCGTCTGGATTATGAGATTTAACGACCTCAAGGGAAAATTTTTGGCCTGTATGTATCTTGACCCCAACCCTGCTGCACTCTCCAACAAGATAATTAATAGGCCTCAAGAGCTCCTCTTCACCGGCATCTACTTTTGATGCCAGCAGGATACTCCCGCCCAGTCTTTCGTCTTTCTCATAAAGGGTAACATCATGGCCCCTCTTGGCTGCAACAGAGGCAAACTGGAGACCAGCAGGGCCTCCTCCGATAACTATAATCCTTTTTCTTTTTTCTACCCTTGGAAAGCCGTAATATCCCCACTGAGGTTCACCCTCATGGCCGAGGGATGGTCTTACAGTGCACATTATAGGCTGGTGATAGTAGAGCCGTGAGAAACAGAGATTACAGGCAATACAAGGGACGATCTCGTCTTCCTTCCCTGCTTTTGCCTTGTTTGGCAGTTCAGGATCTGCAATCATGGGTCTACATGCCTCCCAGAAATCTATTGCACCCTCTCCTATGGCCTTATCCGGTATATGAGGGAGAAACTGCCTGAAGGCCATCATGACAGGGACATGAACCACCTTCTTTATCTCCCTGGCCACATACAGCCAATGACCCATAGGGACATCCCTTGTTATTACCGGTATAGAGGATTCATGCCAGCCTATGGTGACACTTAGATAATCTGCCCCTGCCTCTTCAGCGATCTTAAAACTCTCTATACTCTCCTCAAAGGTATTACCCCCCCTGTCATCAAGGAGTTCCATGCCGCATAGACGGATGCCTACAGGGACTTTGTCCCCCACCTCAGCCTTCACACCCTGTATAACCTCCACCATCAATCGGCATCTATTTTTTATATCTCCACCGTATTCATCTGTCCTGTGATTTGTATAGCTTGATATGAATGTCGATATGAGATACCCCACTATCCCGGAGAGCTCAATCATGTCAAAGCCTGCCTGAACTGCCCTTCTTGCTGCCTGGATATGGTCTTCTACAGACCTTTTAATCTCATCCTTTGTTATCTCTCTTGGTTTTTTAAAATAAGAAAGCCTCTGGGGTACCACAGAAGGCATAAGACAGTAATCAAGTTCTACACCACCTTCCCTTCCACAGTGGAGTATCTGTATGCATGAAAGGGCACCATGTCTCTTTATCACCTCAGCGATTCGGCTTAAACCTGGTATAAAACGGTCATCATATATGGCCATCATGCCCTTAAAGCCCTTGCCCTCGCCCTTTGGGTCAGGATATGCACCCTGGGTAGTCACAATCCCTGCCCCTCCTCTTGCCTGGGCCTCCATATAGGCAACCTCTCTGTCGCTTACATAGCCATCACCATAGGGAAAGTTTGTCTCTGTGGCTGCATATTTTACCCTGTTTTTTGAAACAAGGTTGCCGATTTTACCTGTTGAAAATAAATTAGGGTATCTGTTTTCCATATCTATTTATGTTAGTTATCATAATAAAAATAGGGTTGTCAATAAAACTGAACATAACCGCAGAAACTCTTTATCTACAATGCTGCTTTATCTAAGCTATTTTCTTGACAGATTGAGATAATCAATATATTTTTTCAGATATGGTAGCAAAAAATATTATATTTATATTTGCTATTACCCTCTTTCTGATAAACATACCTATGGCTTTTTCTCAAACAAAGGGGTCAGTTACATCTGTATATGAGCTCATGCCCATGGCATCAGTCAACCTAAGGGTGTATCAGCTAAAAGATGAGGAACTCAAGAAAATACAGATGCCCAATAATTATATGATGGTAAAAAGACCTCAAGAGGGAAAAATCTATATCTGGGAATTCCCTGCTGTAACACAGAAAGATGAAGCCTTTCAAAAACAGGAAAAAGAATCAAAGGATAAGGAAAGACCACAAAATGAGTCAAAACCGCCGTCAATACCAAACAACCTTATAGAGCTTTCAAAACAGCTTGGCACAGGTCAGATAAAAGAAGGTGCAACATTAGATGCGCTAAAGAACCTTTTGAATAAATAGCCTCTAACTTTAACCCTCCTATACATGGTTTTCTATTATATATTTTGATTTTTAATGGCTTTTCTGTTATAAAATTCACTGGTTTAATGCATGATACCATAATAAAGGTATGGAACAATGAGCTTAGATTTTTAAGATGGGCTCTTTATACCCCCCTTTCCCTTCTTGCCCTGATATACAGGGTGTTGCTTTCATTAAGAGAATACGGTTATAAAAGGGGGTTTTTTAAAACAGCAAAAGCCGCTGTTTTTGTAATAAGCGTAGGGAATCTTACCCTTGGTGGCACAGGCAAGACATCGGTGGTTGAGAGGCTGGCAACACGCCTTAAAGAGATTGGCATGAATCCAGGGATTGTAACCCGTGGATATAAACGAAAAAGAAAAGGGACTTTTTGTGTAGATATAAAAAAAGACAGTGCCCATGATGTTGGAGATGAGGCATTTATGCTTGCCCACAGGACAAGGCTACCTGTCCTGGTAGGCGACAAAAAACATGAGGCAGTGGAGATGGGGATAAGGGATTTTAATATAGATGTGGCTATCCTGGACGATGGGTTTCAGACAAGGGTTATTAAAAAGGATTTGGAGATAGTTGTTATCCAGGGTGGCAATCCATCTGTAAATACAGATTTATTCCCTCTGGGTCCATATAGGGAGCCCCTCAAATCCATGAAAAGGGCTGATATAGCCCTTATCCATAAAGGCGAACCAAACCATATGCTTGACCTTATGACTATGGGTATACCACGATTCAGGATGAGATATAAACCAGCCTATCTATACAACATAAGACATGACATGATAGCCCATTATAATCTCTTAAAAGAAAAAAATATACTGGCATTTTCAGGGCTCGGCGATAATGCATCATTTTTTAAAATTATAGGGGATTTAGGCGGAAGGATAATCTATAAGATACCCTTTCCTGACCACCACGATTATAGTGTAAGGGATATAAAGAGATTGTCAGCATTTAAAGATATAGACTTAATGGTTACAACGGCAAAGGATGCAGTAAAAATCCATAAGTCCCATGCACCAGAAAAGCTCTTTTATCTTGCCGTGGATATAGAGATAGAGAGAGAGAATGAATTTATGGGTAATATACTGTCAAGGATCCAGCAATCGAGATTTAAAACATACGTGCAATAATATAAGGAGTAGCCATGTCAGAAAGGGTATATATATTCGATACAACACTGAGAGACGGTGAGCAATCCCCGGGAAACACAATGAACACCCAGGAAAAGATAAGGGTAGCAAAACAGCTTGAGGCCCTGGGGGTGGATATAATTGAGGCAGGTTTTCCCATTGCCTCTGATGGTGATTTTGATGCAGTAAGGCAGATTGCATCTGTTATAAAAAACAGTGAGGTTGCTGGGCTTGCACGAGCAAACAATGAGGATATAGACCGTGCATGGGAGGCCATAAAGGTTGCCCAGAGGCCAAGGATACACACCTTCATATCCACATCAGATATACACCTGAAATATCAGTTTCGTAAGACAAGGGATGAGATACTAAAGATTGCTGTGGATGCTGTAAAAAGGGCAAAGGGATATACGCCAAATGTTGAATTCTCTGCCATGGATGCCACAAGAAGTGACTGGGATTACCTATGCAAGGTCTTTGCCGAGGTAATAGAAGCAGGTGCTACTACCATAAATGTCCCTGATACAGTAGGATATGCTGTCCCTGATGAATTCGGGAGGCTTATAAGATATATAATGGAACATGTCCCCAACATATCCAGTGCCATTATAAGCGTCCACTGTCATAATGACCTCGGTCTTGCCGTTGCCAATTCTATAGCAGCTATCCAGAATGGTGCAAGACAGGTAGAATGCACAATAAATGGCATAGGGGAGAGGGCGGGCAATGCATCCCTTGAAGAGATCGCCATGATACTAAGGACAAGGAAGGATATATTCGATGCAACAACAGGCATTATCACAGAAAAGATATATCCTACAAGCAAGCTCATATCATCCATAACAGGTGTCTCAGTTCAGCCAAACAAGGCTATTGTAGGTGCCAATGCCTTTGCCCATGAGTCCGGTATACATCAAGATGGGCTCCTTAAGGCAAAGCTCACCTACGAGATTATGACACCTGAGTCTGTGGGGATCCCAAAGAGTTCCCTTGTCCTGGGCAAGCATTCAGGCAGACATGCATTCAGGGACAGGATAGAGAGTCTTGGGTATACCCTTACAGAAAAGGAGCTTAACAATGCATTCAAGAGATTCAAGGCATTGTCAGATATAAAAAAATATGTCTACGATGAAGATATAGAGATGATCATCATGGACGAGTTATACAAGGTGCCTGAAAAATACAAGCTACTTTATCTCCATGTAAGCTGTGGCAACTCAACAATACCAACGGCAACAGTAAGACTCGAGGTAGATGGAAATGTCTATCAAGAGGTAGGGGTTGGGGATGGCCCTGTTGATGCAACATATAAGATAATCAAGAAGATTGTTAAGACCAACAGTAAACTCCTGAAGTTTTCAGTTAATTCCATAACAAAGGATATGGATGCCCAGGGCGAGGTGTTTGCAAAGCTTGAAGAAAAAGGCAAAATCGCCATAGGTAAGGGCACGGACACAGATATAATAGTTGCCAGTGCAAAGGCATATGTAAATGCCTTGAACAGGCTTGAGTTTATAAAAACTACAAAAGAATAAGGTGGTTCTATATGGGTATGACTATAACAGAAAAGATACTTGCAGCACATTCAGGGAGAGATTTTGTTGAACCCGGAGAGATCATTGATGCAGACGTGGATATTGTCCTGGCAAATGATATAACAGCACCCCTGTCCCTTGAGGAGTTTGAAAAGGTGGGGGCAGAAAAGGTATTTGACCAGGATAAGGTCGTCTTTGTCCTCGACCACTTTACACCCAATAAAGACATAATCTCTGCTGAAAACTGTAAAAAGATAAGGGAATTTTCAAAAAAACATGGGATTAAGCATTTCTACGAAGGAGGTAGATGCGGCATCGAGCATGCCCTCCTCCCAGAACAGGGTATAGTTGTCCCTGGAGATGTGGTAATAGGTGCTGACAGTCACACATGCACCTACGGTGCCCTTGGTGCATTTGCAACAGGCATGGGCAGCACTGATATCACGTATGCTATGGTTACAGGTAAGATATGGTTTAAGGTGCCAGAGAGCATAAAATTTCTATGTTATGGCGAATGGAACAGATGGGTTACTGGAAAAGACCTGATACTCCATATAATCGGCATGATAGGCGTGGACGGTGCCCTATATTCTGCCATGGAGTTTGATGGAGAGGCCATCTCTAACCTGTCAATGGATTCAAGGATGACCATTGCCAATATGGCTATAGAGGCAGGTGCTAAAAACGGGATATTCAGGCCAGATGAAAAAACCATGGCCTATGTGGAAAAAAGGGCTAAAAGACCACCCAGGGTCTTTGAAAGTGACAGAGATGCCCAATACAAACAGGTTATTGAGATAGATGTAAGCAAATTAGGACTTAAAGTGGCTTGCCCTTCCCTGCCGTCCAATGTAAAGGATGTAGAGGATTTAAAAGATATAGAGATAGACCAGGTTGTGATAGGCTCTTGCACCAATGGCAGGCTTGAAGACCTTAAGATGGCAGCAGATATCCTGAAGGGCAAAAAAATAGCCCCATGGGTCCGCTGTATAGTCATCCCTGCTACACCTGACATATACAGGGATGCCCTCAAGCTCGGGTATATAGAGATATTCGCTGATGCAGGTTGCATCATATCTCCGCCTACCTGTGGCCCATGCCTTGGCGGCCATATGGGTGTGCTCGCCAAAGGCGAGAGGGCCGTTGCAACGACCAACAGAAATTTTATAGGTAGAATGGGTCATCCTGAAAGCGAGGTATATCTATCAGGTCCTGCAGTAGCTGCTGCCAGCGCCATAGCAGGGAAGATTATGCACCCTGAAGGGTTCTAAAACCCATAAAACTCAATGCAGATGTATAAATTAATCTTCTGGTATGATGAGAAACTAAAAAAGGAGTTTTTATGATAATAAAAGGGCATATTTGGAAATTCGGTGACAACATAGATACAGATATAATAATCCCTGCAAGATACCTTGCCCACACCGACCCTGGGGTGCTGGGACAGCACTGTATGGAGCCATTGGTCCCGGATTTCAGTAAAAAAGTAAAGAAGGGTGACATTATAGTGGCGGGTTTTAATTTTGGATGTGGTTCATCAAGGGAGCATGCACCCATTGCCATCTCAGCACTTGGCATACCTATTGTTATAGCCAGGAGTTTTGCAAGGATATTCTACAGGAATGCCTTTAATAAAGGGCTGGCACTTATGGAGGCAGATATCTATAATATGGCCAAAGAAGGTGATGAAATAGAGATTGATGTATTCTCAGGGATAATAAAGACAAAAGACACAACAGTTAAGGCAAAGCCGATCCCGCCTTTTATGGTAGAGCTCATAGAGGCCGGTGGTTTGATGAATTATCTTAAGAAAAAGCTGGAGGAAAGACATGAAAACTTATAATGTAGCAGTGGCAGGTGCCACAGGGGCTGTAGGAAATGAAATGGTGGCAATCCTGGAGGAGAGGAACTTCCCTGTAAAAAATCTTAAACTCCTTGCCTCATCAAGGAGCGTCGGCAAGACAATATCTTTTAAGGGGACAGATATAAAGGTTGAAGAACTGAAAGAGGATTCCTTTAAGGGTGTTGATATAGGTCTTTTTTCACCGGGTGGTGCTGTAAGTATGAAGTTTGCACCTATAGCAGCAGCAAGTGGATGTGTTGTTATAGACAACACCAGCGCATTCAGGATGGAACCTGATATCCCCCTTGTTGTCCCGGAGGTAAATGAACATGCTATAGCAGGATATAAAAACAGGGGCATAATCTCCAATCCCAACTGTTCCACCATACAGATGGTTGTGGTCCTGAAACCACTCCATGATTTTGCTAAGATAAAGAGGGTTGTCGTATCCACTTATCAGGCAGTATCAGGGACAGGCAAAAAGGCCATATATGAGCTGGAGCAGCAGGTCCTTGCCATATACAACAACAAAGAGATAGAAAAAAAGGTATACCCCCATCAGATAGCCTTTAACTGCCTACCACACATAGATTCTTTTTTAGAAAATGGGTACACAAAAGAAGAGATGAAGATGGTCAATGAAACACGAAAGATAATGGGAGACAATTCTATCAAGGTAAGTGCAACTGCTGTAAGAATTCCAGTTATTTATGGACATTCAGAATCAATAAATATTGAAACAGAGAAAAAGATCACTGCAGATGAAGTGAGAAAGTTGCTTCAAGGAAAACCAGGAATTACAGTTGTGGATAATCCTGCAAAAAATGAATATCCAATGCCTATTTATGCAGCAGGTAAGGATGATGTCTTTGTAGGGAGAATTAGAGAGGATGAATCAATTGAAAATGGAATAAATATGTGGGTTGTTTCTGATAATATAAGAAAAGGAGCAGCTTTAAATACTATACAGATTGCAGAATTGCTCATAGAAAAAGGGCTTATTTGATTTAAAGCTTTTTTCCTTATAAAAGCCCTCCGTAATTTTCACGGGGGGCTTTTAGTTATTGGGCAGATTTTTTGTAATTTATTTATTGTTAAATAGATTGACTTTATCTGCCGAAGTTATATATTATCGACTAATCATGGGTATGATATGAAGAAAATAATTTTTTATTTTGATCCTACAGTTCAAAGTATTCTGGTTAAAAAGAAGAATGCCTCAGGAGAGGTGAAAACTGTTTTATCATCAAAACATAATTTTTTTGCAGAAAATGAAATTGTTGCCCGTGTTGTTGATATAAATGATGAGTCAGAGATAGCCAGATATATTGATGATGGCTATGATTATTATAAACTGGTTGATTATTTCTCCATTAGCCTTGGAAGAGGGGTGAGGTTTGATGAAAGTCTAAAAGCCTATGTTTCATCTTATTATGGCTTTGTTGTTTTAAAAGATGGGAAAATACAACTGCTTTCTCCTCTGTCTTATTCCAAAGATAAACTCTATGCATATTACTATGTATATCCTTCAAAGTTTAATTCATTTCCCTCATATAAAGAGATAGTGGAAGTTCTACATGTAGAAAATGTAGTTTATACTGTCTCCCAGGAGAGGTATGAAAAACAGATAAATTCTTTATCAAAGGAAAATCCTCAACTTTCCCGTGTCATTGTAGCAGAGGGTAAAGCTCCAGTCAATGGCTATGATGAATATTTTGAGCCCCTTATAACTTTGGAAAAAAAGGTCGGAAAGGTTCTGTCAGATGGAAGGATTGATTATAAGGAGCAGGAGTCTATTATTCAGGTGCAAAAAAATCAGGAGATCTTAAAACGAATACCTGGAGTCAAATCTCAAGACGGCTTTGATGTTTTTGGAGATAAGATTGCTGCTGTTAAAGAAGACAAGGGAGGACTTAAAAAGGGAGATAATATTGTCCAGTCAGGATTTGACGATACTATTTATATTGCGGCAATAGATGGATGTATAAACATTCAAAATAATAAAGTAAGCGTCCTTCCTATGGCAGTAATTCCTGGGGATGTGGATTTAGATTCAGGTAATATTCAGTTTAATGGTTCTGTAAAGGTTCTTGGATCTGTAAAGCCCGGATTTAAGGTTCATGCAGATGGAGATGTTTTTATAGAGGGTGATGTTGACAATGCCTACATATATTCAGGTGGGAACATTTCTGTAAAGATGGGAGTTGTTGGCAAAGATGGCACACGGCTTATAGCAAAGGGTGATGTTTTTGCTAAATTTATTCAAAATTCAAAAATTGAAGCAGGAGGCAATGTAGTTGTTGCTGATTCCATTATTAACTGTGATGTTTTGAGTTACAACACAATAGAGGTTACAGGGAAAAATGGAAAGATTATAGGCGGAAAATTGGTAGCGCTATACGAAATTAAATCCGCCACAATAGGAACTCAGACGGAAACTCCTACGACTCTCACTGTAGGTAGAAATTTTGCTGTTGAAGAAGAGCTCAACAAAAAACGTGGGGAGATTAAAATTGCCCGTGAACGTATTGAAGAAATAACTACTACAATGAAGATGCAATTTGGAGAGGAACTCTTTAAGAATGTAAAAGAATATCTAAAAATACTTCCTCCTCAGAAAAAACAAAAATGTCTTGTGTTTATCAATGATCTTAACAAAGCCAATGCTGCTTTGCAAAAATTGATTGAAGAATCATGGGGGATTGAAGAGCGGCTAAAATTGGAAAGGGAGCCTTTTATTATAGTTAAGGGAAGAATTTTTCCTGGAACGATTCTTAATATTAAAAAAAGCGTAAGAAAAATAGACACGCCAATTGATAATGCAAAGTTTTATGAAGATCCAGAAGAAAAGGCTATAAGATTTATATCTGCAATCTAAAATTTTTATTTTTTATAACTAATAATGCTTTCACTTCTATTAAATATTCTTGACCATTCCACATAATATTAGTCTTTTATATTTAAATTTAGCATCACAGGAGAATCTATGTCTCGGGAATATAGATATGAAAAGTGGCGCATTGGCAAGGCCACAGAGCTTACAGGTATTGATTATTTAAGATACAGATTTTGGGAAATTCTACCAGGTGCCTTTTCCTGGGCAACAATTATTATTGCTGTTGTTGCTTCATATTTTTGGCCCTTTTATGCAGCAGTTTTCATCATTGCCTTTGATGTCTTCTGGCTTTTAAAAACAGCATATCTCTCTATTCATCTAAAGGAAAACTGGAAGAGATTGAAGGAACACATGAATACAGATTGGGTAGAAAAGCTTAAAAATTTTAAATACGAGCACATCTATCACATGATAATGCTTCCTTTTTATAAAGAGGATGAGTCAATAGTAGAAAAAACTCTTCTGGCCTTGCTTGAGTCTGAATACAATCCAAAGAAATTTATAGTTGTCCTTGCTGCAGAGGAAAGAGCTGGGCAGGAGCCTCTTGTGATTGCATCCAATATGAAAAAGAAATATGGCAAAAGGTTTGGTCATTTTTTAGTTACAGTTCATCCTGATGGAATAGAAGGAGAAATTGCAGGTAAGGGTTCCAATATAGCTTATGCTGCAGAGAGAGCAAGAATTGAGGTTTTGGATAAATACAAAATTCCATATCATGAGGTTTTAGTATCTGCCTTTGATATAGACACAATCGTTTATAAGCAATATTTTGCATGTTTGACATGGATGTTTTTGGCCAATGAAAAGCCCTATAATACGTCATTTCAGCCTGTGCCAGTATTTAATAACAATATATTTGAGGCACCTGCTGTCTCACGAGTTGTTGCCTTTTCTGGAACTTTCTGGCAGATGGTTCAGCAGGAGAGGCAAAAGAGACTTGCCACCTTTAGCTCTCACTCAATCCCTTTTAGCACCTTACACGCTGTTGGCTACTGGCAGAGCAATATGGTCAGTGAGGATTCAAGGATCTTCTGGAACTGCTACATGAAGTTTAATGGAGATTATATTGTAACTCCAATGTCTTATCCAATTTCCATGGATGCAAATCTGGCTCCTACATTCTGGCAAACAATGAAAAATATATATAAGCAGCAAAGAAGATGGGCCTATGGTGTGGAAAACTTTGCCTACATAATGTTTAACTTTTCCAAAAACAAGATAATCTCACCTCTTGAAAAGCTAAGGATTTTCCTTATAAATCTTGATGGATATTGGTCTCTGGCAACAAATCCAATTTTAATATTTATACTTGGATGGATGCCGATTGTTCTTGGAGGACGGGAGTTTAACACAACAGTGCTGAGTTTTAATTTACCATATATTACCCGTGATATTATGATGATCACCATGAGCAATCTTATATTATCATCAATGGTTGCAGTGAGCCTTATGCCATCGATACCAGAGAATACAAAGAAAACAAAAAAGATTTATCATATAGTGCAGTGGCTTCTTGTTCCTGTTACCATTACAGTTTTTGGCGCAATACCAGCTCTTGATGCACAGACACGGCTTATGTTTGGGAAATATATGGGCTTTTGGGTAACTCCAAAACACAGATCTATGGAGGGCTGAGATGACTACCAGAAAACAGTTAATGTATATGGGACTTTTTTTTCTTATCTTTGTAATTGTAATTCCAGCCATAGTTTTGTATTCACTGGGATATAGAATTGGTGATAATTTTGGACTTGTAAAAACTGGAGGCCTTTATTTTGTAAATGATGAGTCTGATGTGAAGGTTTTTTTAAACGATAAGTTAAAGAAAGAGTCTGGTTTTATAGAAAAGGATATTCTTATACAAAATTTAAAACCAGGAAACTATCATGCAGAAGTTAAAAAAGAAGGCTACAGATTGTGGGAAAAGTGGGTAAAGGTAAGTCCCGAAAAGGTAGAGGTGCTTTATCCTTTACTTATTAAAGAAAAACTGGAAATAACAGAGATCCCAAGGTATGAAAATATTGCTGCAGCGAAAAAGAAAAAGATTAATGAGGAATATGCTGATGTCTTAAAGCTCTTTGAGAAAAAAAAGAAGCCTTCAAAAAAAGCCTTTTTCACCTGGACAGATCCTGAAGAAAAAAAGCTTCGCTTAAGTGAGGATCGCAAGTTAAAAGATAAGGTGTTTTTATACAGGAACAATAACAACATATATGTGCGATGGATAGGCAAAGAGGAAAAACTTCCATTTTTTATTAATTCCATGAAGCCTAAATTGATTTTTACCTCAGAGACTCCCTTTAGATCTTTTGATTTTTTCCCTGGTAGAAATGATTCTTTTATAGTTCATCTTTCTGATGGATCCCTTTTGGCCTGTGAAATAGATAACAGGTTTGGAAATCAGAATTTCTACAAAATAGTCAAATACTGCGACAGGTATATTATTGATGATGAAGAGCTATATTATTTTATTGGCTCAAAACTGTTTGTCATTGATTTTGGAAATTAACTTTTTTATTCCATTTGTATCTAAGTAGTTATAGTTAAAGAATATTTGTGGAGTCAATGGAGTTATTTAAATGAGAAATTCCTATTTTTTCTTTGTATTTATATCAATAGTAATAGCTGTCTATAGTCTTTTAAATTATTATTTTATTGTTCGCTATAGAAATATTATCCCTTCAGCTTTTATACCTGCGATGCTACTTCGATTATTAGTGGCAACCCTTGTTATAGCTCCAATTGCAACGATCTTTTTTAGTTATCGAGGTATTCATCCATGGGCATCTATTACAGGCTTTACAGGGTATAGCTGGCTTGCTTTTTTATTTCTCTTTCTGGTAATAAATGGATTTGCAGATATTGCTTTGTTTATAGCAGGGAAGTTCGGTTTTTCTGCTAATACAGTTGCAAAAGAGGTTTTAATATTTACAATGAGCTCAAGCTTTTTGATTCTCCTCTATGGATTTGTAGAGGCTTCCAATATAAGGCTTGAGAGGCTTGTTATTGAAACAACAAAGTCTGGTATGGACAGAGAGAGAATAAAAATAATGCAGATTTCTGATGTTCATTTTAGCCCAACTATTGGAGTGGAAAAGGCTCTAAAAATAAAAGAAATTGCAGAGAAAGAAAAGCCAGATATACTAATCTCAACAGGGGATTTACTGGATCGTTCTATCAGAAATGGCAATGACGTCATAGATGTTATGAAAAGCATAAGAGCACCCTTGGGAAAGTTTGCAATCACAGGGAATCACGAGTTCATCACAGGTATTGAAGAGAGCACCTCCTTTATTGAGAAGTGCGGTTTTACTTTAATAAGAAATACCTATGTGCTTGCAGGAGGGATCAATCTTGTTGGAGTGGATGATCCAACAGCATATAGATATGGGGCTTATACTCCAGTAAATGAGGCAGCTATATTAAGGTCATCATCCAATGATCTGTACACAATATTTTTAAAGCATCAGCCTCGAATTCTTGATGAAACCATTGGTCTTTTTGATTTGCAGCTTTCAGGTCATACTCATGCAGGGCAGATATTCCCTTTTTCTATTCTTGTAAAGCTGGCTTTTCCCAATATATGTGGATATTACAATCTGGGCAAAGGCAGTTCCCTTTATGTAAGCAGAGGCACAGGAACCTGGGGACCCCCAGTAAGGTTTTTAGCATCTCCTGAGATAACAATTATAGAAATTGTGAGGAAATGAAGTTTTTTAAAAAACATAAACCTGTTGCAAAATAGAATATGCACTGTTGATCTGCTTCATCATTTCTTCATTGCCACTGTCTTTATCTGGGTGGAATTTAAAAGCAAGCTCTCTATATCTTGCTGCTATCTTTTTTCTTGTGGGCTTTGATATTGCAAATAGATCAAGAGCCCTATCTACTTCCTTTTTGTGCAGCAAATAAAAATTTAATCCCTTTTGTGTGTTCTGTAGAATTTCTGACTCTCCAAAGTTTATATTTTCAGGGTCAAGGTAAAATTCAAACATTGGATCAAAGGATGGGCATAGGGGAGAGAGTAGCTCATGTTCACTGCAAAAAAATGAAGGAGTCTCTTTATAGCAAAAGGAGCCTTCCTCTGGATTGTAAAACTGACAGAATCCTTTTTCAGGAATAGGCAAAAGCCTGATCCTTAATGGATCAATATAAAGAAAAAGGCCTTTTGGTGCCACTTTAATTTTTAGACTGTAGAGTGCATGAAATATTGAAAAATGTCTCTCATAAAGGGAATATGGAAAGCTATCTTCTTTTAGAAGGGGGGTGAATTTTTTTATCAGTTCATATTCACTTATTGAGCTTTCCCTTTCGCTGAGAAAAATAAAAAGTTCTTCTGAGTCAATTTGTATAAGTTTCATAAAATTATTGTTGTAAAATCTATGTGCTCCTGTATAGTTATATATAATAAAATGGAAAATATAGTAAAGCTTTTTTTAAAATAACAATGACAACTATAGAGTGAAATTTTAAAAGGAGATTGTTTATGTATAAAATACTTCACCTTGAAACAAGCATGCTTTACCAGACTGTGATAAGAGAAATTTGTGTGGAAATTAGCGCTATCTATATCAATGCTACAAAAGCCTCAGAGGCTTTTGAAATACTTCAGAGAGAAAAAATATCCCTTATACTTACAGCTATGGAACTTGAAAGCGGCAGTGCAATAGATTTTATCAAATCTCTTAATGAATCGCAATTTAAGGATATACCTGTGGTGGTCTTTACAGGAAACGACTCCCTTGAGGATAGGAAGAGAATGTATGAGCTTGGTATAGTGGATTATATACTAAAGACCTCAGACAAAGAAGTAATAAAACAAAATCTTTCAATATTTAGAAAAGAAGATCCTGTTGCCCTTAGAATGAGAGAGCTGACCTATGCAGTTGTTGATGATAATAAGATGGATCGAAAAATTATAAGCAGAATATTTTCGATGCACGACATAAAAAAAGCAGATTTTTTTGATTCAGAGCAAATGCTGCTTAATTCAGATATGCATTATGATGTATATGTAATAGACCTTGTATTAAAGGAAACCCTTGGTGATAAGGTAATATCCGCTTTAAGAAAGAAAAATTTAGATAGCGTAATAATTGCGGTGTCAGGAATTGATAATGTCAAAACAATATCCAGGGTTTTGTCTATTGGAGCTGATGATTACATAACAAAGCCCTTTAACTACGATCTGTTTTTTACAAGGCTTAAGACGAATATAAGAAATTTTTTACTTATGCGAGAACTCAAGGTTAAGACAGAGCTCCTTGAGAGGATTTCAATAACAGATCCTCTTACAGAGTTATTCAACAGGCGCCATATTTTTGACAGGCTTAATCAGGAATGCGAAAAATTTAAGAGATATGGTCTCACCTTTACTGCTGTGATGCTTGATATTGATGGCTTTAAATCAATCAATGATTCCTATGGGCATCAGGTGGGTGATATGGTTATAAGGATGGTATCTGATGCAATTAAAAAATCCATAAGGAACGTAGACATAGCCGGCAGATATGGTGGAGAGGAATTTTTGATTATACTTCCAGAGATAGATGGCAAGGGTGGATTTGTTGCTGCAGAACGAATACGAAAGTCTATTGAAAGCATAAAGATTGAGGAAAGTAATATTAAAGTTACCATAAGCGGTGGAGTGGCAGAGTTTGCTGGAGAGCCAATTGATGATTTCATAAAAAAGATAGACTCAATGCTATATCTGGCAAAGAAAAATGGAAAAAATAGAATTGAATCTGCAGCCTTATAGTTTTATTTTTTTAAGGCACGGTATTGACCTGTAAATTTTGAAAGCAGGTAGAAAAATCGTATAAAGAGCGGATCTTTGGCGTCAATCTTTTTTATAACTGAGTCGATCATCTGCTCATTGTAACGAAGAAAGGGCATTGAACTGTGGGCAAGGAGTAAATATTCAGGTTTGATCTTTTTTATCATGGAAAGAGATTCTTTCATCATCTCAGGGAAAAGCACAGGGACAGGTGGTAAAAATTTACTGTTATTGTCAATGATTGAGTCTGCAATATAAATTATTGAGTTTTTTTCATTGTAGAGCATAATGTTGTGGCCTGTGTGCCCTGGAGCATTTATTGCCTGCCAGTCGTTAAAAAATGGAAGCCTGGAGTTATTGCTGAGGATAAAGTCTGGATTTAATTTTCTTTTATAATAAAGCCATTTTATGCCAGATTTCATTTGCGTTGCCATAAAGGTTGATTGCAATGTGTCTGATATGTGCTGCAATGCGCCTCCAAATCCTGAATACCACAGATCTATGCTTTCAGGCGCTGCGATGGCTATTGAAAATTTCTTTCGCATTAAATGAGCAGCTCCAGCGTGATCAGGGTGGCAGTGAGTAACTGCTATGAGCCGTAAATCAGACATAGATCTATTTATGTCTTTTGTAATGAATCCCTCTAAGCTATCTACATCTGGCCTTGAGGCTCCATCAAGCATTAGCAATCCATCGCTATATTCAACTATGTAATTGTTTTGAACATAACCTTTGTGAAGGTGAAGTGTGCAATCTTTGAATTTAAGAAAAGCTTTTGCGTTATTGGATTTTGTAGAGGAGCTGTATTTTGAGGATATATCTTTTAGATTCATTGGTTATCTACTGTTAAAAATATTGATTTTTTATATAAAATGGCAACTAAAGTTAACAAAATATATTATAAAGTCAACTAACATTATGATTTATATTCAAAAATATTATTAAATATAAGATTAATTTTGTTAAATTATATACTGAATTTGTTTTATGTTTTATTTGAGAAATTCTGATAAATTGAGATGCTTTTGCTAAAAAAAGAAAAGCCGCCTCACTCTTTGTTGAGGCGGCCTCTATATTCGGGGTGACTGGATTTGAACCAGCGACCACATGACCCCCAGTCATGTGCGCTACCTGGCTGCGCCACACCCCGTATAATGAACATATAAATCAAGGGAGCTCTTCTTGTAAAGAAAAAATATATACCTTATATAAAAATTTTAAAGCATTTGTATTGTCTTTTAAGAGTTGTTATTCTGGAAAAAATCTTTTATTTTTTTTGCTTTCCTTTCTCCTAGTCCATCAATTGTCATGAGCTCAGAAATTTCTGCTGTTGCAATATTTTCTATGGATTTGAACTTTTGTAATAGAGCCATTTTGTTTTTGTGACTTAGATCTGGAATATTGTCAAGTTTGGAAGACGTTAAATCTGTATCTCTTAATTTTCTGTGATATGTGATTGCAAACCTGTGAGACTCATCTCTTATTTGCTGTATAAGTTTTAAGGCATTGCTGTTTTCCTTTAACCTGAGGGGAGCCTTTTTGGGGTGAGTATATATCTCTTCAAATTTTTTTGCTATTGAGATGATTTTCAGATCTAAGTTAAAATTCTCAGCAGCTTCAATTGCGCGGCTTAGTTGAGTTGGCCCTCCATCAATAACAATGAGATCTGGAAAAGGGAGATTTTCATTTACAAGGTGCTGAATCCTTCTTGAAAGTGCTTCATGGATCATTCCTGGATCATTTGCGCCTTCGTAGCCTCTGATTTTAAATCTTCGGTAAGATTTTTTATCTGGGAGACCAAGCCTGAATTGCACCATCGATGCCACCGGGAATTTTCCCTGTATATTGGAAATATCAAAGCAGACTATAACCTCAGGGATAGATTCAAGTCCCAGTATCTCTGCAAGCTCTTCCAGCGCAGTAATTGGCTCGAGGGATGAGTTTCTCTCTGCAGCAAGTATGTCAATGTTTTTTCTTATCATCCGCATGATGGAATGATCCTCTGAGCTTTTTGGATGGCCTATTATTATCTTTTTTTGTGAAATTTCACAGAGGTGTTGTTCTATAAGTTTTTGGTCAGAGATTTTATTTTCTATCACTATTGTTTCTGGAATATCTTTTTCTTTATAATATTCTACAATAAATGATTGTATAATGTCCTCATCTGTACTGTATTGAGCATTGTCAAAGAGAGAGAGTTTTCTTCCATTTAGAATCCCTCTTCTGAATTCAAAGACAATTACAATGGCTTCACTTCCAAAAATCCCGCAGGATATAAAATCCACATTTGAAATTTTTTGAATATCTACTTTCTGAGTCATTGAGGTTTTTTGAATGTCGAATATAATATCCCTTATGGCTGCTGCTTTTTCGTATTCAAAATTTTTTGAATAGTCAGACATTTTTTTATTAAGACGCTCAACTACAGGTTCTGTATTGCCTTCCAGAAATTCAATGGCATTGTCCACAAGGGATCTGTATTCATCTCTGGAGATTTTATTCTGGCAAACCCCGCAGCATTTTTTTATTTGATAGTTCAGGCATGGACGTTCACCTTTTTTTAGAGGAATTTCTCTGTTGCAGCGTTTTAGCTTAAAGATATTGTTTATCATATTGGCAGTATTCTTTGCTGCTCTTGCATCAGTAAATGGGCCAAAAACCTTTTCTGTAGTTTTGTCTATGGTTCTTGTATACAAAACTCGTGGATAATCTTCGTTTATTGTGACTTTTATATAAGGGTAGCGCTTGTCATCTTTTAAACGTATATTAAATTTAGGCTTATGCTTCTTTATGAGGTTGCTCTCAAGTATCAAAGCCTCTATCTCTGATTCTGTTACTATGTATTCAATTGAAGAGATATTTTTAACCAGAACTGATGTTTTTGGATCCTTATCTTTATTGCTAAAATATGAAGAGACCCTTTTTCTTAGAGAATTAGCTTTCCCTATATAAATTATATTTCCAGAGTTATCCAGCATGATATACACACCTGGCTCATCTGGAAATCCTGAGATTATTTCTTTTAAATTAGATTCCTCTTTCATAATTTTTCCTTAAATTTTAAGTTATTTTAGTTGCTTTTTATTGTAAAGTTATTATTTTTAATTTAAATTTTTAGCCCATTTGGGCTTTTTTGCTTGACTTTTTTGACCGTAAAATATGTAATTTTTTAAGGTCTTTAGTATTTTTGGGCTACTTGACAGGATAGGTAAATTAACTATTTTCTACCCGGGTAAAGTGGTTTTGCTTCTAAGCAAAAGAGGAGTTTAGCCATGAATAGCATAAGTGCCTCGGGGAAAAATTTTCTGCTTCGATACGTTGACCCCTCTATGATTTTTTTGGTAAAAAGAGGTCAACAACTGGTCTTTGTTGGTTATATGTTCATCATAGCAGAGACTTTTGTGGCAATAAGACTTGGACTCACTCAAATCAAGGTGGAGCAAATAGCCTTTCTCTCATTTTTCTCTATCTCTGTGTCACTTTTTCTTATATTATTTCTGGAATTTAAAAAGGTCTTGTTGCTATGGCATGAGTATTTTGTTTTTGCTGTAGATCTCATAGCTTATCTTGTGTTTTTTATATTGTGGTCATACTGGCTTGAGGATATGAGATTTCTTGGTCTTATTAGCTCACTCATTGCAATTGGCATCTGTCATTCTTATGCAAGCTTTGGTCAGTCTCTGAGCTTGTCTCTTTTGACTTTGCTTTCCTATGGAAGCCTCTCTTATGTTGCAATTGTCCTTAATGGTCAGAGTGGCTCCTTTGTGAGAGAACTATTTTTTGCATTCTGTCTGATACCTGCCTTTATACTTTGCGCAATTACTTCCAAGGCAGTGGACACTCACAAGAGAAGATTAAAAAAAGCAAGACAGGAGCTTGAAAGGAAAAATGAAGCTTTATTTGAACTCAATGAGACTCTGAAATTTGAACAGGCACTTACAGAGGCAGAGATGGAGCTTGCCCATGACATTCAGTGTGCCCTTTTGCCATCAAAGTCCCCGGATGTAAGGGATTGGGATATTGCTTTTTATTCACGTCCAAAATCTGCAGTTTCTGGTGATTTCTATGATTTTTATAGCTCCAATGGAACTCTTGATGGTCTTGCGCTTTTTGATGTATCAGGCCATGGAGTAGCACCTGCACTTGTGACTATACTACTTAAGCCTTTGCTTTTTAAAAATTTTAACAGGTTTAATGATAATCCTGTGAAGATTTTTGAACAGAGCAATAAAGAGGTTCTGGAGGATCTTGAAGATGTTAATATATACATTACAGGGGTATTGCTTAAAATAAAAGGAAATGAGGTTGAGTATTTGAATGCGGGTCATCCAGATATCCTTTACCTTAAAGACAATGGTAAGGTCGAAACAATTATAGATGAGGGTAATAGCTTCAAAGGCAGGCCACTGGGAATAGGGGATGTTCTTGATTATTCATCTTTTACTTTTAATGTCAACAACAATGAGATGCTTCTGCTTTATACTGATGGTCTTACAGAGAGTAGAAATAGTGGTGGAAAGCAATTTGGCAGCGAAAATTTGACTTTATCTTTTTCAAAGTGTTCTGGCATGTCTGCATCGGATTCCTTGAATTTTATTCTTGAGGAGTTTTATTCCTTTCTTGGAAATTCGCAGCCTATTGATGATATTACAGTGATAATTGCAAAGAAACTTTAGCCTATTTTTATTATGGTATTTCGATTTGTGAGTTTTCAATTATCGATTTCGCAAGCTGAGGCGGGGTGTTATCTAAGAAATCTCTCAAATCTTCTCTATGCTCAAAGGGACGCTTGAGAATAATCTGTGAAGCTCTTTCTTTGCCAATGCCAGGTATAAATTCAAATGATTTTGCAGGGGCCTTGTTTACATTGAAAGGAACTGGCAAAGCAGAGAGAGACCTTTCTCTGTGCCCAGTAATTATGACATCCTGAAAAGATTTAAACTGAAATTCCCCAGGGATTTTTACTGTGATGGAATAGCTTGCAATTTGCTTTGCAAGAGAGTAACCCTCTCTTATTTCAAGGACAAAATTATCCCTGAGAATTGTGCCTGTTGGGTAAATCTGGCGCAGCATCAAATTATCAATCTCATCACGGATTTTATCACGGTAGTATTCAAATCTTTTTGTAATGCCATTGGTGATTTTGTATTTTTCTGAGTAAATTGGAGTATCGGGATAGGGCTGCAATTTTCTTATATTTATCCGCTTAACAAGTAAACCTTCCTCTGCTATTCTGGCAAGATAATCATAGTTAATTCTAAATGTATCCATGGTTTCACCCTTAAGTCCATGGATGAGGTTTATGCCAGGAAGCAATGCTGGTATTCCATCAACTCGAAAGCCGCATATATCGTTTACCATCCTCACAGCCATCACAGCCTGTTCAGGTGTAACCTTAAGAGAGTTAAGCTTAACTACCTCTTTATCAAAGGATTCAATTCCAAAGGGGAGTGTATCCCCTGGAGTTACAGCTTTTGCTATTGTTTCAAGAATTCTTGAGGAATGCTCAGGCCAGTTTACAATGGATCCAGGATTTGCATTATCGACATTCAGTATTTTGATTTTTCCTGAATCTTTTCTATGCTGAAGTTCAGAGAAAAGTTCCGTAACTGCAGAAGGTTCAGGCTGAGGAAATCCGTTGCGATAGACCTTGAGATTGCTGCCAAACTGAATAATATCCGGTTGCCTGCCTATGCGAAAGCGAGTTGCCCCTGCAGAAATAAGAGAGTCAACCTCTTTAATAATATCTTCTGTTTTGCGAAATTCAATTATTTTTATAAGGCCCTCAGAGCAAAAGGAACAATGACTTTCACGGGGGCATCCTCTGCCTGTTTCAATTTCACAAATTATATCCGGGAACCATGGATGCTTTTTAATTATCTCTGCCCCGGCAACAGACCATTGAGCAATTTCTTCGGTTGTTCTTGGCAGATCGATTGGTTCACCTTTTATGAGTGTAAAGGCAAATTTTTCTATATCATTTTTTATTGTTACAACATTACCAAGCCCACTGTCAACTGCACGGTTGATGAGACCGCCAATTGCAATTTTAACCTTTTTGTTTTGTCTTATGATTTTGTTGATCTCAGTCAGAGTGCCTATCCTGGCACCAAGATATTTTCCTGGCACAACAGCGCCACCTGTAAGAAATACGTGTTCATAGTCATCGCTAAGAGAAAAGTTGTTGTTTCTTAAGTGATCAATTGTCTGATAATCAATAGACTCTGGCGATAAACCAGCAGAAATAAGAGCTCCATATATATACCTTGGGTATGGAGAAATAAATGGCGGCACCCCAAGACATGCTGGTTCATCAACATAGCAATCCAGTATTAAATATCGTTTCATAGTCTTTTTAGTGCTGTTTCAATATCATTGTGCATATAACTTTGTATTTTTTCTTCAAGTTCAAGAATGAAGGATTTATTCTTGAGTATCAGTTCCTTTGCTTTATCTGTAATTCCATATCTCTCAACAAGATCGGCAACTCTTTCGTCCACAGAAACTATTTTATCATGCATAACCCTTTTGTCTGCATAATAAACAATCTCTTTTTCAGATAAAGGCATTTCTCTCTTGTAATCATTAAAGACTACATGGTTTTCTACAATATCAGCTATAGTATCAAATCCCATCCTGCGTAGCATCTGGCCACCTAAGAGGTCATGTCTCATCTCTTTATGAATAATTGCATGAGTTTTTGCTATATCGTGCAAAAGTGCTGCTGCAATTAACAAATCTTTATTAATTAAAGTCTGATCCACAAGATTGTTATAAATGGCAACTGAAACATTTTTCACTTGAATGGAATGATCCACTATATTAGGAAACATTCCAGAATTACGTATTATGAGAAAACATTCCTCTTCACTGGGATATTTTATAGAATTGTTCATATTACGCTGTCTTTGCTTTTATATATCATGCCTTTAAAAAGTCTATCAAGATTTTATTTTTTTTAAATTAAAATTAAAAATTATTCCTAAACTATAGTTTAGGAATTAAAGAATGGGCATTTATTATCGATCAAATAGTTTCAGAGCATCTCTGACAACTCAGAAAAAATTTTCAAAAAAAGCGAGGAGACATAATATTGAAGAATATTAATTGAAATATTGAGGTGCTTTCCATGACAAGGGCTAAAATGGAGAAAAATCACTCACTCTTTTAACAACCTTTGCGGATTGGAATTTGTATCCGTCCTGATAACCCCATTTTAAAAAAAGCGAAAGGGTGGGATGAGTTTACGGCTACGGCAAAAACGCCGCCTGTTGTGGACAAACCAATATCCGCAATTGCGTTTTACTCACTTGACAAAATGTATATCATGATATATATTATACATGAGAGGTATTTATAATGCGAAGTGCAAAACTTTTTATAAATGGTAGAAGCCAGGCGGTTCGTTTACCAAAAGAATTTCAATTTTCCGGCAGTGATGTACTTATTCAAAAAGTTGGTGATGCCTTAATTCTTCTCCCTCATGATAAATCCTGGGAAGTCTTTCTTCATGGATTAAATAATTTCACTGATGATTTCATGAAAGAAGGCCGTGACCAGGGGGAAAATCACAAAAGAGAAGATTTCTGATGTATTTACTCGATACGAATATTTGTATTTATATCATAAAGAAGAAGCCATCTGACGTTTTAAAGACATTAAAAACAAAGTCAAAGAATGATATCTATATATCATCAATAACAATTGCTGAATTGGAATATGGAGTTGCGAAAAGTCAATTCCCAGAAAAAAACAAGATAGCCTTAATTGAGTTTTTATCTATATTTAACATTTTACCCTTTGATGACACTGATGCTGTTAATTTTGGAATAATAAAAT